>CAYJTE010000118.1:0-3479 GCA_964372965.1 uncultured Methanosarcinales archaeon | reverse complement strand
GGTCATAACGTTTATTGTTTTGGGGTGGTATAAAAAGGTTTATGTGGTGTCGGCTTCTTTAAAGGTTATGTTTAAAGTGACTTTGAATTAATTTCTCTGTTTTTTCTGGAATGAGGAGGAAAGAAGTTATTTGTACTATTGGCTGTTAATTGTTCTTCAATCAGAATTGTCTTCAATTAGAATTGTTATGCCAATTACAGGTTATTTCCTGGAAGATCGATACATATTCAACTTTGCTAATGGAAGAGCCGAATTCTTGACAGAGTGAGGCAAGAATTTTTGAGACTTCAGCGTTGTTTTTGGCAAAGAGATTGAGTTTATAATTGTGTTCTCCGAGGTAGTTTGTACACCAAGTGATAGAAGGGTGCTTTGCAACCCAAGTTTGAAAAGCTATTTCTTTATCTTTTCTTACTGTGAGGAATACGAAATATGGTGATAAATTGGTGGATTTTGAATCAATATTGATTATAAACCCATTTAGGATGTCTGTTTGAATCAAAAAACGTAATTTCTGCTTCAGTAGAAAAGAACTAATACTGCTTTTTATAGAGAGTTCTTGGATGGTGATCCTTGCTTCTTTATGTAAAATATTAATTATCTCATTTTCAATGGGATCAATATTTATTTTTTCACTTTTCTTATTGTTATTCTTTATTCTGGCCATTGCTTTAGAAAAATCTTCTGCGAAGGCGCTTCCTTTTTTCTGACTTATATGGTCTAATATTAATCTTTCTTTTTCTTCTGGGATGAGGTATTTTAACCCAAAATATTGTTGGTTTATTTTAGTAAGAACATAGTATTTGTTTATTTCTTCACCAAATTTCTCAAGTACTGTTTGCATAACATTGTAGGCTTCTTCAATTGTTTCTCCCATTATGTTGAAAAGTATATCATAGAGCCCACCACAGTGGTGGAGTGAAGTAATGCGGGGTATTTTTTGGAGATCCTGCAATACTTTTTCAACGTTGAGTGTCACTTTTATTTTAATTCCAATAGTTAGAGCATACCATCCTATTTTTTGAGGATTAATCCAGAGAGAGAATTTTTGAAGGATCCTCGATGATTCAAGCCGTTTGATGCGGTAGGCAATTTTTTCTCGGCTCAGATGGAGATGTTTTCCCAAGGTGGAATTTGAGAAACGGCAGTTTCGTGAGAGAAGATAGAGAATTTTTCTATCTACCAAATCAATTTTGATGGGTTTTTCTGTGTTTGTGTTGTTCTTCATTTTATTTAAGTGTTATTTTCCACTATATTTTTACGTTATATCAAGAAATGTGCTCATTTTTAAATATTGTGTTTATTATTTGGTCATTTGGTTCTTTATATTTATAATGCGTCCTTGTGGATTTGGTGAAAAACATGAAAAAGAAAAATATAAGGTCTAATTTTGATTCTGATCTTAGCTGTTATGTTGAGGATGTTATGTCTGTTTATACTGATGAACTTACTCGTTTAGTTAGAATTCGTTCTGAAAGCCAGGATCCTCAGTTTAGAGATAATTTGAGTATGGTTTTACAAGAAGATGCTCGTATACTTTCAGGTTATGGGTTTAGTACTATTATAGTTCCTAATCATGAGTTTCCTGTTCTTGTAGGAACACGTCAAGGGACAATTGATGAGACAATTTTAGTTTACAATCATTTGGATGTTCAACCAGCTAAACCAGAAGGTTGGGATCTTGGAGGGTGGGGGATGGAACATCCGTTTGATCCTAAAGTGGTACATGGCGTTATAAAGGGAAGAGGAACAACAGATGACAAGGGGCCTGCGCTTGCGGTTATTCACGCTGTCAATTTTTTGCATCAATATGGTTACGATGTTCCTACAATTAAAATTGTTCATGAAACTGAAGAGGAAAGTGGTAGTGTTCATTTTGGTAGGTTTCTTGATGAAAATAAGAAGTTACTTTCAACTCCTGGTGGAATTTTAGTGTCAGATACTATTTTTGAAGGGAATAACCCTACAATCACTTATAGTTTACGTGGTCTTGTGCGAGTTGATGTTCGTGTACCATTTAGTTCTGGATTATTATCGCCTTGTTTATTACCTTGTTTTGAGGTGTTACAATATGTTGGTGGTGATGAACGTCTTAAGGGTACTGCGACAAGCATACCTGCTGAAGCAACGATGAAAATTATAATTAGAGACGGATCAGTTGATGAATTTATACGATATGCTCGGGAGGTGAATGGTGCTATTGAGGTAACTCATGCGGGGGATACTCTTGAGTTAAAGTTGTTGGGAGGGAAAAAAGATGTTCATTCTGGGATTTTTGGAGGAGTTGCGATTAATCCGCTCACTGTTTTGTCTTATGTTGCGGGAAGTTATGTAGATTGTAGAAAAGTTAGAGAAGATCAGCTAACTCCTCTTACGGCTCTTTCTGTGATTGTGAGCCAAGCGATTGATGCTTCCACGGGGCATGTTAAGATTCCTGGCTTTTACAATGGTGTAACTGAATTTACTGATGTTGAAAGAAAATCATTCGAAAGAATTGCAGAAGAAGTTGATCTTGCGAAGGGTATTGCTGATGAGGGAATAAGACTGGTTTATACAAATGATGGTGTTGAGGCAAGGAGAAGGTTATGGAGACAACCCACTTTTGAAGTACATGGTTTTGCGTATGATTTTGAGGAGGGTGTTATTAAACTTAAGACAACGATGCGATTAGTTGACCAGCAAGATCCCGAAACAATAAAAGCGTCCTTGCAAGGTGTGAGCGTAGGTGTAATATCATCAGCGATGGTTGTGGGTAATGGAACTTCTGCGGTACGTTCAGATCTTACTCATTCTTACATAAAGCTGGCAGCTGATGCTTGTGTATATGGGTATGGAAAAGAACCAACTTTTGTTGGATCAGGTGGAAGTATTGGGTCGTTGCCACCTCTTATGAGAATGTTCCCCGATGCGCCTTTAGTATTGATAGCTATGAGTAAAATGTCAGATGGATATCATGCTCAAAATGAAAAATTTGAGTTAGCGCAAGGTCAAGCAGGGATGAGAGTTATGGCAAAATATTTGCATAGTATTGCGATTAGTTGAGTAGACAAAATAGTGGTCTTGAAATGGCGAAAAACATGAAGTAATGCTTTGAAATGGTGAAAAACATGAAAATTATCCCAGAATATATTTTAGGAGTGGCTCTTACAGCTTGTACACCGGCCAATGCTTTTGAACGTTTTACACAACGAAACTTTTCGGTTTCTTTAGAACAGGCTATTTCTGATAATTTACCAAAATGGATACAGGATCATCATATTAAGCATATTCAGTCGCGTTGTGTTAGTAAAGAAAAGACACCGGTGGAGATGGAGTCTTCCTGTGCTAGTATTTATGTTAGCATGTTGAAAAATATTGGTGCTACGAATGTACAAATTCTACGGGAGGGAGTTTCGTATCCTGCGGTTTATGGTGAAGTGAAAAGTTCTTTGCCTAATGTACCTACTATTATTATTGGAGGGCATGGTGATGTACAACCAGTT
>CAYJTE010000117.1:0-3521 GCA_964372965.1 uncultured Methanosarcinales archaeon | reverse complement strand
AAAGAAGTTTGGGACGAACTAGTTTCGTGATGCGAACCAGTTTCGGGATAACACAATCAAAAAAAAGACGATGAACGGAACTCCCCCACGAACTAAACGACTAAAACGAATGTTCCCCTAGATGTTTGTTCTTGATTGCTCACTTTGTTCGCTTGATAGAAACGAGCCACTAAAAATTACTCTGCGGACGCAGGTTTCAAAATATCCACATCTATGGAATAGAGGAACGATGTACAGAAGTATTGGGAGTGTGAGTTCTGAAACAGTAAAGTACTACATTGAGAAATCGAATGTATGGGAGAAAACAAAACAACGCAAACTGTGTTAGAAAACGGGCGGTTAAGACCCCCCGCTTTTAGCGGGGGGATAGCCCGTTTTTAATTATGTTATTTTCCAGATGTAGTTGTCCATTGTGTGTTGCTGTTTCGATTTTTTTCTTTTAAAGAATGTGAATGTTGGTTCTAGGTTTAAGAGACTTAAATTTGGAGTTAGAACAATTTTAGATTGACTGTATAATCACGATATCTAATAGCGTCTTGAAGATTTATTGGAGCATTTCTGAAGTATTCAATAGGAGTTATCGGGAATATGTTATTATTATTGTTATTATTATTATTATTATTATGGGTTTCTTTTGATTGAAAGTATATTTGTACTCGTTTATTAAATTCAACAGCTTTGTGTTTAGGTGTTTCTAGATAGTACGCACTCATAATATTTATTATATCTTTATCAGCGGTGAAGATTCCGATTTTTTCTGTATTGTCAACAAAAGCGGCGTAACTCGCAGCGCAGAGGTCGCTGTCTGCTATTGAGGTGTGTAATGGTTCTTTTAGATCAAGGAAATCTCCTGGCCATAGGTATTTGTTATCTGTAAACTGGCCTTCAATTTCTATTCTGCGCTGATACTCGTGTCCTAATTTTTTTAGTTCTTTTACATCTTTTGCGCTGTACTCTCGGCTATGACTTCTACGGAAGCCTTTCATTTTAGAGTGTTCTAGTGCAGCATTGACAGCGTATACTCTTTCTTTCAATTTCTTTATTCCTTCTCTTATTTCATCTTGAATGCTTTTTACAATCCAAACATCTGATTTCTGCAAGATATTATAAACTATTTCGAGTTTTTCGTTGCCAATTTGGAATTCTTCTCTTTCTTTTTTGATTAGTACGTGGTTTTGATCAGTTATTCTTCGTATCAGCTGATAGTTGGAGCTAGGTGAGGCTAATACACAGGTATCAGCGAAAATGATCTTTTTTTTTTCTATCATCTGTTCAATAGTTATGGGTTTTGTTCTCTGTAGAATGTCTCTTAAGTAGGTCATTTTAATTTATTTTTTAATTTTCTTATTGTTATGTGTTTTTTAACTCATTTTTTAAATTTATTAGTGTAAAATGCATATCATATAACATTTATAAAATCTATTTTTGATGCTTTGTTTTAGTATGGTTATAGTTTGTTGTTAATTTGTGGGTGATCAATTTGTTGGTTGTCAATTTGGTTGTGGTTTATCCACTGCTGCTTTAATTTGTTAAATGTGTCCGTTCTGATTGATTCTTGTATTTCATCCATTAGTCGTTTGAAAAATGAGAGATTGTGGTACGTTGCGAGGGTGTAAAAAAGCAGTTCGCCTGCACGTTCTAAGTGGTGAATATAGGCTCTGGTGAAATTTTTGCAGCTATAACATGTGCAGGTGGGATCGAGAGGGTTTTGGTCTTCGCGATATTTGGCGTTGGTTATTTTCATTCGAAATTTGTTTTGGATTTTTCCTCCGGATTCTGGACGGATGAAGATGTGACCAATTCGTGCAAGCCGGGTTGGAAGAACGCAATCGAAGGTGTCGATTCCTAATGGTATGTAGTGGAAAAGGTCATCAACAGAGCCGATCCCAAGGAGATGTTTTGGTTTGTTCTCTGGGAGGTGTTTTAGAGCATGAGTTACGAGTTTTACAGATTCTTCTTTGGGATCACCAAAGACCGATCCAATTCCAATTCCGAAGGTGTTGAGACTGGCTACAAATTTTGCTGATTCTTCTCGTAGATCGGTAAATCTTCCTCCTTGGACGATTCCATATATTTCTTGGGTGTGATCGGTGTTTATGTTGTTGAATTTTGTAACGGACCGCTCTTCCCATGCATGGGTTCTGGTAAGTGATTGTTTGGTTGTTTCATAGTCCGCATTTATGTCTAGACACTGGTCAAATACAAAAATGAGGTCGGCTCCCAATTGACGTTGAATTTGCATGGATTTTTCCGGGGTGAGTATATGTGTTGATTGGTCAATATGGGATTTGAAAGTTACATGGGTGTCACTTACAGTACATAGTTTGCCATTTAGTGAGAATACTTGAAATCCTCCAGAGTCGGTGAACATAGGTTTGTTCCATCCGCTAAATTTTTGGAGTTTTCCTGATTTTTCAACAATGTCTGGCCCTGGTTGTAAATAGAGATGGTATGTATTTGCGAGGATAGAGTCGTAGCCTATTTCATTCAATTGTGCTGAGGTAAGTGACTTTACTGTTGCTTTTGTTGCGACGGGAATAAATGCAGGGGTATTTATTTCTCCATGCGGTGTTTTGATAGTTCCGAGACGGGCTTTAGTGTGTTGTTCTTGGTGATGAATTTTAAAGGAAAACATAGATATTATCGTTTTTTGGAGACTGATTTAAAAGAATTTTGGAGGTGAATTGTAATTTTTAAAAGAGTGTTTATCATTCGCTTGTTTTTGGAAATGGTTTATTAGTGGGGTCTTTCGACTTCTAAGAAGTTGTTTTGCAAACGTGATGTTTTTATGCGCCCCGCAGAGATGCTTTTAGGGCTTGTTCGTCATAGCCAATAATGGTTTTATTGTTCATTTCAAATGTTGGTACTGCGAGTTGTCCGGTTTTAAAAATAAGATCTTCACGGTATTGATGCACATCAGTTGTATCTAATTCTTGGAAAGAAATTTTGTTCTTTTGAAGCCATAATTTTGCTTTTGTGCACCATTCACAGCCATGTATAGTATATACCTTTATCATTTTTGCACCTCTTCTTTATACTGCTATCATAGCATTTTATATATTCTTTGTGTTTATATCTTATATATGCATGAGAAAATTTTGTGGATTGTCAATTTTTCCTTAATTATGGTTATTGTTCTTTTAGTTGTTCATATGGCTGGGGTACAGTTTCCTTCGGTTGGCAAGGTTCGGGCTCTTCTTGATGGTGAAGATCCTGCGTGTTTTGTGCAATATAAATCGGATGTTTCGGTTCTCAATATGGGTTTGTGTTGTCGTGTGGCGTCCCAGCAACTTGATTGTGCACGGCGAAATAGTATTAACTTGGGAGTACGTACTGATTATGTTTGTTCTACGGGTCGTGGTGATGTTGCTTTCTATTTACTTAATGCGAAAGCGTATAATGCTTGTTCGGAAGTGGGGAGGATGCCTTGATAGAAATCAGGATGGTTGTTGGTGTTTTGGCAGTTGGATTAAAAAGTATATTATTTTATGTGGGATTAGTATAAGGAGATTAGTATAAGG
>CAYJTE010000116.1:0-3558 GCA_964372965.1 uncultured Methanosarcinales archaeon | reverse complement strand
TTCAATCTCATGTACAGTCAGGAAACTTGTATATCATCCGGGGAACTACGGGGGCGGTTGTGGTTCGTCATACGTTTGGTGGATTTAAAATGAGTGGGACGGATTCAAAAGCAGGTAGTTTGGGATATTTGCGACAATTTGTGCATGAAAAACACTGTGCGACAAATACGATTCTCAGTGGTTATGTGGGAGAGGAGAATTGAGTATTAATTTTTTGTTTTTTAATGCTAGAAGAGAAATGTAGAAATACTGGGAAAAAAAGGCGAGTAAATTTAATTTTGTAGAAGTTGTTCTAAAACTCTGCCTTGATGTTCTTTATCAATAACAGTTATGTTAGGGTGAGATACAAAATCAATTTGGTCAAAACCATTTGCACGGAAATAATGGACAGGGACATTTTTTTTGTGCGCTGCGCGAAAGATTGGGTATAGTGGATTCATAAAGATGTCTCGACCAGCATCGCGGTTGTATAGGCCAATTGCTTCGCCGTCTAGAATGAATGCTCGATATAGTACGGGACTGTGTAATGCATCAAGAATTTCTTGTTCTGTTCGAACAGTATGCACGATAGGCGTGTCATAATGAGTTGATTGGGAAATCGCTAAGAGTAGTTTTGTCATGATTTTTCCTCAATGAGTTTAGTTGTCTTCCAATCTTTCGAAACAGGTTTTTACGAACCCGAAAGTCTAACCAGCTGGCTTTTCCAAGCTAAACCTTTGTCTTACGAATTGGAAGACGGGTGGAGTAAATAATGGTTATTTATAATTTTTTTGGTTTTGTTGCTACTTATTGTGAATGACGTGTTTTTTTAGTTTATTTAGTATCCTGCTTAACAGATCACTCTTTCTTTTTCCAAATCTTTGCTGCGATCACTAAACAAATAATGGACCCCAAGGTAATAATTGCTAACTTTAAGTACACCCATAACAGTGGAGTAAGACCAGCAAATAAAATCTGATCAATTGCTGAGACTGACACTGTCAACGGAATTGCCAATGCTATATTATTAAAGCTTGAGCTTAAGCGTTCAAGGGGTAAAAACATACCCCCTAACAAGATTGTGATCAAAATGAAGAAGATACACGCAAGTAAGGAAGTGCTTTTGTCTTTGATGAGGAAGCCACATATTAATCCAACACAACTATATGAAATAATCATGAGTAACAAACAAATTACAACTGGTACAAAATAAGAAAATAGTTGAGCGCTAAATCCAAACAATGATGACGCAACGCTGAGGAACAACAACGATTCAAAAAGAGTAATGAGGACGGTTGTGGTAAGAATAGAGCTTAAATAGATGAAACCAGAGTTGGGGGTTAAGAGATTACGTAAATATGCGTGCGAATGTATCTCCTCTAAAAGAATGATATTTGACAATATCACTGCAATAAACATACTTAGAAGCAACAATATCTTTGGTGCAAGATATTTAACTGATCCAATAGGTGGATTCGTTCGCAACGTATGACTCGAATAAATCCCTACTTCCTCTACTTTTGTGAGTTCCCCTACATTTGTACTTCCTATTTGACTCAGGCTTTGCTTGTTCTGTTCTAAATCTTGTTGAATTTGCGATAATTGGGTTTGGCGTTGCGAGATGGTTGTTTTGGCGGTAACAATTTGTGCATTCGCATTCACGAGCTGTGTATCTGCACGTTGCAATGACAAAATCGCTTGATCAACTTGATATAATGCTTGCGAAATGTCAACTCGCACTTGTGCAATCGTTGTTTGCGCATCAAGTATCGCATTATTTGCGCTGGTTATTTCTTGTCGCGTTTGTTTAATAGTACTCAAGGTATATTGATCTTGTTGTACTGCTTGATTTGTTTCAAGAAGACCTAATTTATAATTAATGGCAGAGAGTTTATTTCGCAGTGTTCCTAACTCATTTAATCGGGAGTCATTGAGTTGTGTTTGATATCCTTGCAGTTTTATTTTTGTTGATTGTAGTTGAGTAATCTGAGTCTGAATATCGGAACGCGCAATGCTTATCTGTTGCTGTATATTTTCAAGTGAGGTTTGTGACGTTTTAAGGTCATGGTCTAAGGTGTTGGTAAAGCGTTGCCCTTCATCAAAAAATGTATTTGCTTGGCGTACGTCGTCTATGATTTCTCCCGCTTCATTTTGAATTCGTGCTTGTTCTTTTCGTGCAATGTTCTCTCGTATCTCCGCAATTATAGAAAGGCCGACTGTTTCACGTGAGGGATCGTAGTAGACCAAAATATTTTTTGCATTGTATTCTAAACAGATATGTGTTTCTTGCCTGTTAACACTATTTCGACAATCCTCAATGTAATCAAATGGGACTAAGGTGACATCACTCTCAGGTAATATGTCACGATTTTGCTCAAGGAGTCTGGAAGGGGTGTCAACATATCCAATCTTCAAATCGTGCATTTCCGTACTGCTGTATGCAAAAAAAAGAACCGCAAGAAGGGTAAGCGGTCCAATGAGAATGATGGATAATGTTGTAGAGTTTCGAAATAGATTCCGCACGGTTTTAAGAACTGAAATAGTAAACCTATTCATGGTGTTGCACCTGGTGAAATATTTTCTCAATGTCGGTCTTAGTTGGTAATTCAAGTTTCAATAACAGATCTTTTCTTCGCACAAGTGATTGCTCAAATAGAAACACCACATCAGTGCAATATGTTTGTATCTCTGCTAAATCATGACTTGAAATTAAAATGGTTCTCCCCGAACTATGGATTTTATGAAGTAACTTCCAAATGCTTTCTTTCAAAATAATATCGAGGCCGGTGGTTGGCTCGTCTACAAGAAGAATGGATGGATGACTTAATAGTGCTAATGCGAGATCAAGTCTTCGTTTCATGCCGCCGGAGAGATCTTTGGCACGCGTCTTTATTGCGCGTTGCAATCCGACGAGCGTGAGCAACTCTTTACTTCGACTTAAGATAGCCTCTTTGGATAACCCATGCATCGCACCAAAGTATTCAACATTTTCTTCCACACTCAGCAACGGATAGAATGAGTAATCTTGACTTGCAAAACTAATACTCTTAAATTGAGCACTATACTTAATGGACACGCTATCTGGTGACGTCAACCCAAGGAGCAATCGAAGAACTGTACTTTTACCGGAGCCCGACGGACCAACAAGACCAATCATCTCTTGAGCATGTAATGAAAATGCCGAATTTTTCAATACTACTTTATCTTTAAATGATTTAGAAACATCGTAAAACTGCACTAACGCCTCTTTATCCATAGGTTCGGAGGGGGATAATGGGTTAATAAGTGTTACGGGGGTGAGTAAGCCACTACCTGCCGGACAAGTACGCGTAAAACTATTTAAGGAGTATTTAATTGGAAGGATATGAAAAATTTCTTTCACTTTCTGAAATCGCTCAAATTCATGATGGAGTGTTGCGAGGCCAAAGTCTTAATCAAATAACTGCTATTCTTCATAAACCCAAATCAAGTGCGTGTTATCAATTCAGAAAAATAAAAGGTATGACAGTAAAACCCATGCAGATAGATGATGCGAATCAAGAGTTAGTAGGTGAATTCATGGGATTATTTGCAGGTGAT
>CAYJTE010000115.1:0-3584 GCA_964372965.1 uncultured Methanosarcinales archaeon | reverse complement strand
CGTTTGAGTTTTGTTTCAATTAGGGTGTTTAGTTCGCGAATGTCTGATTTCAATATGGTGAAAAGTACCATTTTTTCTTCTTGTATTTTACGGAGCTGTTCGTAGCCTTGCATGAAGAGTATTACTTCTTTTAGAGATTCAAGAACGTCTTTACGAAGCGTTGCGGGATCGTTGATTTGAACCATGTATTCTGGCTCTTTTTCACGTGGGTGAACTGAGTGTACTACTTTTCGCTGCTTCTTTTTGGTTGCCATGCTTTAATTAATGTAGTTTAGTTTTATAGATCACGTTGATGTGGTGTTGCTTGATGAGTTTTCTTTAATGAAACTGCTCAGGCTCACTTAATGATTGGTCAATGAAATCAATTTTTTTCTCGACTTCAGAGAGTGTGTTCTGCCACATCTCAAGTTGATGGTCCTCTTCGGCTTTTAGCTCGTGAATTTTACTTAAGGTATCTTTTGATTCTTCAATTTTTTTACGTACCGTTTTCATTATAGTTAATACTTGTTCATAGTCTTCAATTTTGACAAATACGGGCATGCGTTCCATTTTTAATTCCTCATTGTAAATAGTGTTTTATCCATGGTTATTAGTTTGTCGTGGGCGTTTTTTAGTGAACGTTTTATTTTGTCGTAATCTGCTTCTTCATTGAACTCTGATGCTTCAAGGAGTTGATTTATTTGACTTAGGTGATTTAAATCTTTTTTTAATCCTTCCATGTCGGCAAGGACTTGTTCGTATGTTTCAACTTTTAGATAATGATGACGGTGAGCTACTGCTTTTGTTGAAATTGTTTTTGTACCTCTGCGAAAGGCAGGAGCTATTTGTGCGTCTGGGATAGGGGGCGATTGCTCATGTTCTTCCCCATGATATTCCGGGATTATTGTTTTGGAGTTATTTCCTATTGGAAATTGTAGTGTCTTTTCATCAAAGTGTCCTTCAGGTAGTGGTACCCTTGGTGTTTTCTTACTTCCAAATAGCCATCCCATTGTAATATGGAGTACGTAAAATATCCTTTAAAAGCTTTATTCACAATTATATAATAGTAATTTTTATTTTTGTCCTATTTTTTCGATTTTTCTTTTATAGTTACTAGTTTAGGCTCAAAATCCGAAACTTTATATCTCTCATTAATTTGTTTTTGGACAGGAGCTTTTGTGATATGGACGGAGGAAAAAATATTGCTGTTTTTTTAGTTGTTTTCTGTTTCTATTCGGTTAATGTTCATGCTGTTATTATTACTGAGGTGATGTATGCTCCTGCTGATGCAAATGAGTGGGTTGAGCTGTATAATAATGATTCGATTTCGGTTTCACTTCAAGGTTGGTTTTTAGAAGATGGAGCTAGTAGGGATACAATTGAATGTTGTGTTGTTTTAGGTAATTGCTCACGGAGTATTAATCAAGGTGGGTTTGCACTTATTTTGGATCAAGATTCAAGCCATTTTTTGCTTAATTCTTCGAATTCTTCGTCTGTTTTTTGTGTGGATGACAATTCTATAGGTAATGGACTTAGTGATTTGTCTGATCGTATTCAAATTGGAGTGAGATCTGGTGTAGATGTAAGTATTTTGGATAGTATGAGTTATGGTGGTGGGGTTGTTTCTGGACGAAATTATACTTTAGAACGGGATATTGCCGGTGAGTTTAGGGCAGGATATGATGTTGGTGGAACGCCGCTGCGTCCAAATAGTTTATGGGATATTACGCGTGAGTATCGTGGTTTGGTCATTTCTGAAGTTTTACCTGATCCCGAGGGTGTTGATACGTTACGTCATCCGCGTGGCGAGTGGGTTGAGCTGTATAATGGAGCAGGACATGATATTGATTTACGTGATTTGAGGTTGGTTGATTTGAGGGGAGGGGTCTTATTAATTTCTCCATCACGAACATTTGGCTCTGGAGTGATTATTTGTGATGGATGTTATTCTGTGGTGTATAGAAATGGTGATGCTCATTTTTCGCTCAATAATAATGGGGATTCGGTGTTCCTGATGGTTGGTGATCAGGTTATTTCTACCATGAATTATACCGATAGTGATTCTGGAGTGAGTTTTGCTCGTGTGATTAATGTTGTGAGTGATGACTATGGTTCAGATTTTGTGTTTGTTCCAATGCACCCTACTCCAGGCCGGGCAAATGTTGAGGAAGTGAGTTGTGAGTATGGATTGTCATTGGAGACAGATTCGTTTATAGAAGATGGGTCTAATTATACTTTTGGGGTGGTGGTTGATCATTTGGATGGCGTTGTAGCGCGGGTAAATGTTTCTGGTGTTCTTTATTCAGAGGGAAGAGAGATTGTTGAAGAGTATTTCCCATTTGATTCAGAGGTTGTGAGAGATAGTGAGATTGTTGAGTATTCTCCTAGGTTAGATCCAGGAATTTATGAGTTGAATTTTTCTTTGTCTTCGGGGTGTAATGATTCTCTTATTTCTAATAATTTTGATCATCAGGCTCTTATTGTTCTCGGTGAAGATGATGTGGGAGATGAAGTTGGTGATTTTGAGTATTGGGATATAATTGATATTACTCCTTCTGAAGTGGCTGCGGGAGGGGTTGTTTCCGTTCGGGTGGTTGGTGATGTTTCTCAAGTTAGTCGCTTTTGGATGTGGGTTGAGGATGGATCTGGCAGGCTTACAAAAGAGGTTGATTTTACGGTTGAAGCAGGTCTATTTGATATTAAGTTACCATTTGATTTGGCTGAGGTGTGTGGCCGAGGGGGTAGTACTGCTGTGGTTATGGAAGGGAGGGGTGTTGAGTTGCGTACAGAATTTTTTGTGCTGGAGTCGGTGTGTACTGCTGTTACGCGTTCTTCAATTTCTTTAAAAAAATCGTCTTCGAAGAGTTCGTCAGTTCAAGAGAAATCGTTTCAAGGTATAGTTGTTCCGTCTATTGTTTCAAGCGGTGGATCTTTTGAGGCTGCTCTTACTTTCGATTCCAAGGAGGGGGATTATGATATTTGGGGTTATGTATACCGCGGGTCAGCTTGTTATTCTTGCGGGAAGAAGATGTTTAAGCCTGATACCAAGAAGTTTGTTGTTCATTCAAGTGAGAAGGGGGAGTTGCGGGTGAATGTTCCTGTTACTCTTGATGAAGTTGAACCTGGAGCGTATCAAGTTAAAGTTAAAGTATTACGTGCTGGTACTAAAACTCCGCGTGAGTTTCGGTCACCTATTGGTGTTGTGAAAGGGGATGTTGGAAGTTTGAAATCAAATTTAGGTGTTGTGGGGAAGGGGTCGGTTCGTTCTGGCATGGTTGATTCGGGCAATGAGTTCACGTTTGGCGCTGAATCCGTTCTTCCTGTTAGGATATATGAAGGGGAGAGCAGCGGTGTTATTATGTATCGAGGTTCAAATAGTTCAATTTCTGAGGTTGTGGTGTTCTTTTTGGCATTGGGTTTTGGGGTGTTACTAGTGATTTCTGTACTTAGGCGTTCTGAAATGTAAGTTTAATTTTTGTTCGTGCTGAAGTTTCGAAGGCCAGTTTTTATCCATTGTTTAATTATAGGTCACTTATAGAGGTTGGAATGTAGTTCTATTTGACTTGCAAAAGGCTTAAATATCATTCTCTCGTTTAGTTGTTCTA
>CAYJTE010000114.1:0-3602 GCA_964372965.1 uncultured Methanosarcinales archaeon | reverse complement strand
GAGAATGAGAATCAACAAAGAACGGATACTTCTTCCATCCAACAGTTAAATGAGCATACGCCCTACCTTTTGGGTGCAACTCCAGAATTTCGAACGCTTTTACATAATGCTGAAAACCAAGTGGCTGAAATGAAACAGTAGCAGGATCAAGTGCAACATACTTCACCGGAAACGATACTGAATCGAGTGGATAAATTCCATACGCCGATTTCTTCCGATTGCGACCGTGCGTCGTTGCCAGTTTATCTTGCAATTGAATAATCTCATACAACTGCTCCTCTATAATATGGAGCCCACGCACAACTGCACATGCTGTATACGGTCGCATAGTCACTGACGGATCCACTATCACCTTATACCCACTCTTTGTAACTTTATAAGGCCGTAACCCTTTAGTCGAACCAATAAATGATGCTAACGCGCGACCAAACCCATGTTCACACAGCATATCAGGACGGTTTGGAAAAATCTCAACTTTAATCTCACCATTAGAAATAGAATCTAAGTCTGTTCCAAGCATGCTAATACGATCTTTCAACTGCTCAAGAGTAAGTTTCTTTCCAACTATTTTCTCAACAACCCTTTGATTTAAAGTAACGGAAGGCATACAGTTTCACCTACATTGAAAGTTAATAAATGATAACCCAAATAATACAGAGCAACACCCATAAGTATTCATAAAATCACCTTGAATTCCAGCCATAATCATAATATAAGTAACTCCTTAATTGACCCCATAAGTAAGAAAAATAGAAGAGTCACCGCCAAAATAGTAATAACTATTGGAATCAACACCGCCACAACGGCACCTCCCAAACTCATTTCTTGCTGTTCTCGAAGACCAACAATAGTAAGAAACACAGAATATCCAATCGCAATCCATCCTACAATTGGAATCACTTGAAAAATACTAGGAGCAGAACTATACGCCGTAACAACAAAAGTTTCCGCAAAAGTCTTACGAGCACCAAACAACCGAGCGAAAGAATGGGTAATCGCAGAATCAACATACAACCATCCCCATGAAAAGAGCACCGCAATAGGAAGAAGAACAAGCAAAATGAGAGCATAAACCCATATTCCAAACGTTGCTATCTCTGGGATTAACTCCGGTTTCACAAAACCAATAATAATTTGTGAAAGAAGCATCAGAGCCAAACTAACAGAAGCGATTTTAAGGTAAAACACAGTAGGAACACGACGAGAATCATGAGAACTGACTTTCAATTTTCGAAAGAACACAACCGGATCAAACATAACTTTTCTCCACGTATCAATAATCTGCATTCTCATAATAACCAACTCCCTATTTTCTTTAAATAACCATGGATTTTATCATCACCAAATCCATTCAACCGGAAATCAACAGCCTACTTCAAATACACCTTCAAATCACGCATCATTGCTAAATCATTTGTATACATCTCTCGAATATCACTTATCTGCCAATACTCGGAAATGATTCGCCCCATACCTTGACCCCACGCCAAAATGGTACAATCAAAACCAAGCAATGTCTTAACAACTTCAGGTCTAAAAATACCTGCTCCACCCAGTTCTACCCACTCCTTACGAACAGGATGAAACACATCAACTTCTAAACTCGGCTCTGTATAGGGAAAATATGCCGGGCGCATTCGTATTTTTGAATACCCCATTTTCGAATAAAACTCTTGCAAATAACCCTTCAAATGCGCCAAATTAGCATTTGGATCAATAACAATACCCTCTACCTGATCAAACTCAAATAAATGTTTCCAATCGAGTGTTTCATTACGAAACACTTTACCCACCGCAAAAAACTTAGCAGGTAACTGATCCTTCTTGAGTCCAGCAATGGTTTTAGCAGATAAAACAGTAGTATGCGTTCGCAGCAAAACCTGCTCACTTTCCTCCTTTGAAAAAGAATATCTCCAACCTAAACTGCCAGTTTTCCCTCCCTTCTCATGTACGTTCTTAACAACTGAAAAGAGCGATGCTGGCAATCGAGCCTTACCCGGCAAATAAAAAGTATCTTGCATCTCACGAGCCGGATGATCTTGCGGAACAAACAGCACATCTAAATCCCAAAATGCAGACTGCACATAATTACCCGTGATTTCGCGAAAACCCATCTCCAACCAAATATTTTTGATATATGAAATTGCTTGATTAGTAAAATGAATATTTGCACCTGTAATTTTCGGAACACCAACTTCAATATCATACGCGCGAAACTCTTTATCCTTCCATGAACCAGTCTTAAGCATGCCTGGAGTCAAACGATTAACAACTTCACCTGTAATTTTTTCTTTCGCAAGAGCTTCACCTAGTGCAGTTAACATCACTCGAACAACTTTCTTTTCTTCAATTTTAACAAAATTTTTGCGTTTTTTCAACTGCTCAACAACCCCCAGTTCATCAGAACTAAGTAATGTAATATCGCACGGAAACTTGCGTGCAAGAAACACTGATACATTATTTTTATAAGAGATAGAACCAGAACGTCTCAGCATGAGTTCAGACCCTTTACTACTTTCACATACCCTCTCTCTCATCAAAATACCCAGCGAAGCTGTAATCTCCTCAGAACTCAGTTTTGACCTAAGAGCAAGAGAAGATAAATTCTGAAAATCAAAAGTCAACACATCAAAGAGCCGCTGCTCAGGAACACCCGTTTTCAAATATAACAGCCCATTAGAATCTAAAGAAACAACTCTATACCCCTTCTGCTCAATCCGCAGTACACCCTTATTCTCAAGCCATTGCAAAGCCCGCATCGTCTCTGTAGAATCTAACCCTGATACCCTAGATATCTCCGTAAGTTCCAAAAAAGAAGCAAGAACAGGAATAACTTTACGTTCAAGTGGATGTAACTTAGAAACAACCGCCGTAAGATCCATACAATCCATATAGAAGCAAGTGTTTATAAACATAATGGCCGTACCAGCCTGTCTTAGAAAAAATCAAACTGCCGTGAAACAAAGTGATCCGATGAACACAAAACAAAACATCCCCGATACCACCAGTTTCGCCTCATGTCAACTCCTACACTACACAATAGCAAGTGAACTTGCTAAGACAGAACCAAATAAAAAATTCAAATCGACTCTTGTAAAATTAGCCAAGCATGAATGGGATGATTTCACATTTTGGAAACAATTCGCAACAAACCAAAAATTTCACATACCCAAGATATACATAGCTTTAATCAAACCTCTCCGAAAAGTACTAGGACTCACCTTTGTTGTAAAATACCTTGAAAACCAAGAAAAAAAACTTGTTAGAGAATATGAACATTTCCTAACCAAAGTAAAAGACAAAGAACTTCAACGAAAAATAAGAAACGCAATTGAGCACAAAAAAAAACATGAGCAAGAATTGATTAGTCAAATAAAAGAAGAGCGTGTTGAGTTCATATCAAGCATTATCCTTGGGATAAACGACGGATTGATAGAACTAACCGGCGCTCTCGTTGGATTCTCACTCGCACTCCAAAACCACACCATAATCGCATTAACTGGAACCATAACTGGAATTGCCGCTGCACTATCAATGTCCTAATCATCTTACCTGCTATAACAATACGAACCTGGTTAAAACGCTAAAAAGGACGCAGCATA
>CAYJTE010000113.1:0-3607 GCA_964372965.1 uncultured Methanosarcinales archaeon | reverse complement strand
GAAAGGGTTGTAACTCTTCTCAAAACAAATCCTCAACTGCAATGGGCAGAAAATGAAGCAGGATACAAAGCGATGGGAGTGTATCTAGAATACTCACCCCTAATCAACAAATTACTCTCTGTATTTATCAATAATCGTGGCACTAAATCGCACGCGACTTGTAATGACCATCTAGGCAATAACGCGTCTTTCCTCCGAGTAGTATAGCCCAATTCTTTAATGAGTATTCATCTAACAGATAGTACCAACCAATTTAAAATTTTCACATTTCATAAAAAACCACTTACTCAAAATGCACTTTTAAAATTCCCCTAACTTTCCGCACGCGCAAAACCATCTCCACAATCGCTGCCAAATCACGAGGCATAAGTAAAAAAGAACACTCTACTTTTCCCACATCACACATCTTCGCTTTCGCTTCTTTCACTTCAAATCCAGCTTGTGCAATAGTATGCAATATATCAGCGAGAACCCCGCTCCTCTCTGTAGCCTCAACAATGAACCTAATTTTATGTGAAAATGTATTTTTCCACGCAACTGATACTACTTTTTCCGTATCTTCATGCCGTCCAATTTGTCTGCAATCATCCCTATGAACAGACACAACCTTATGTTTTGTAATGAGACCCACAACCGCATCCGCAGGAATAGGAAAACAACACTTCGCAATACTGCACACTGCCGCAGGATATTCTTCACATTCAACCATTCCTTCTTGTTCTTCTACCACTCCCGTTTGCAATTTGCGGTAATGCAGCACTGGTACTTTTTCATTCTCACGCAATGATTTTCGAATCTTCTGACGCGTACGACCCGACATCACCATTTTGAGCCACGCACTTCGTGGTCGCTGACTTTTGTTAGTCAGAACCTCTATTATGTCCCCTTGATGAAGCTCTTCTTTAAGTGGAACAAATTTACCATTCACTCGCGCTCCAATACAATGATCTCCCACTGCCTGATGCACCATGTACGCAAAATCCAAAACTCTAGCACCTTTCGGCAGCTCCTTCACATCACCTTTTGGTGTATAACAATAAATAGTGTCTCCAAATAAATCAACTTTAACTGTCTCCAAAAATTCCTTATCTTCAGATGATTTCTGTAAATCTAAAACACCCCTCAGCCACGCAATTTTTTTCTCAAACATCTCATTCGATCGCACTTTTTTGTATCGCCAGTGAGCCGCAAAACCTTCCTCTGCAATTTCATCCATCTCCGCCGTTCGAATTTGAATTTCGAGAATCTTCCCCGAAGGTAATCGTACCCCTGTATGAATAGAACGATATCCATTTGCTTTAGGATTTGAAATATAATCTTTTAATCTATCCTCAAGTGGATCCAGATTTTCATGAACTAGTCCAAGAAGAGTATAACACTCCTTTTCAGATCGAACAATAACTCGCACACCCAGTAAATCATACTGATCGCGCAGACTCACTCCACGATCAACAATTTTTTTGTAAATACTGTAAATATGTTTTGATCTACCCTTAATTCCGAGAATTTCAACACTGCCTTCACACATCTTTCGAATAAGCGTGATTATCTCAACCACACTTTTTTCTCGCTCTTCACGAGACTCTTCCAAGAAATTTTCAATCTCCTTATACTTGCGAGGATTAAGTATTTGCAGTGCTGAATCTTCAAGGAGTACTTTCATCTTCTCAACCCCAAGACGATTCGCAAGGGGCGCATACACTTCTATCACTTCCGTTGCAATTCTTTTTTGTTCGTTCAAATCAAGAACACCTACACTCTGCAAATTATCAATTTTAGATGCTAATTTAATTAACACTACTCGCACATCTCTAAGAGCTGTAAGTAATATTCGGCGCAGTGCTTCTGACCCCACCTTATTATTTTTGAGTTTGAGTGCTCTCAACTCCTCAACCCCCTTCACGAGACCCAACACCTCTGGCCCGAAGCGTTCCATAACTTCTTTTTCGGAGCTTACTTTCAAAATCCCCTGCAAAATCCCCGAAATAACCACCTCAGGTTCACTTTTATTTTCAATAAGAATAGCACCAATACGCACATTATGATCAAAACACGAATCCCCCGACAGCCGTCTAGAACCACTTAGCTTAAGTCCAGAAAACTCTTGAGCAAGATCAATACCATTAACATCAAGTTCAATATATCCCTTCTCCTTCGCCAGAACTCCCAGTTTCATAACCAAACAAATACATTCACTATTAATAAACATAATCATCCCTGCCCCTACAACACACATCTGCAACAATAATCTTTCGTATTAAGGAGTAGAAAAATATCCTTTCCCAATGAGTCTAAATTACTCTTTTTCGCATTCCATCTAAACATCATCCCCTGTAATCAAAAAAAATGTTAATATAAATCGTCACCAGCATAGTAGTTCTAACAACATATCCCTTAAAACCCATCTCCAGCATGGTTGCCTTCTTGACACCGCAACAAGCATGATCATTACCTATTATGTATGGAATTCCTTATCTAATTTTAATTAGTACTTATATAGTACCACATCCAAAATATATCCTAAAGATACTTAAATAAAGTTAAAAATAAGCTATTCATGCAAGCCCTAGATATAATATCCCAAATTGATAGTATCTATAAGCGTTACAATATACCAAAAAACCTGCAGCATCACATGAAATTAGTCGCAGCTGTAGGCGAGTTAATCTGTGATAAATGGACCGGCCCCAAAGTTGACACCCAAAGCATCATTGCCGCACTACTAATTCATGATTTGGGAAACATTGTCAAATATGATTTAGATAGTCCCGAAGGGCTGAAAATGCTTGGATCCGAACGAAAACGACTTCCCGAACTTAAACTTTTAAAACAAGAATATCAAGAAAAATATAGCAAAAATGATCACGAAGCAACTATTAAAATACTCCACGAGTTAAAAATAGATAAATCAATCATCAAAGTTGTTGACGATCTAGAGTTGGTCAACGCATCAAAAATATTAAAATCCACCGATATCAACCTCAAAATAGCGCTCTATGCTGATTTTCGAGTGAACCCTGGTGGCGTAGTCATGCTAAAAGAACGCTTTGCTGATATTAAACATCGCTATAAAACAACCATTCACACCCGACATCCAAATTTTGAAGAACTCGAAATCGCTCTCTACAAAATTGAAGCCGAAATATTCCAACACCTCTCCATGATAGCTGAAGAAATCAGCGATTTCACCGTTAGTTTAATACTTGATAAACGAGATGCCGGATTATAATTTTCCCCATTTTTAATTATCTCTTCAGATCCACACCATTCAAATCCCCAAGGTTCCCTATGCCCCCCAAGAAAATTCTTCTCACAACCGCCCAAAATCTCACTCTCACTAAAGACGACCTCAGATGGGGCACTCCCGAGATCATTGCTAATTATCGCGCACAACGTCTAAAATGCAAAATAATAGTTGATTTATGCTGTGCCATCGGTGCACAAAGTATTGCGTTCGCAAAGACTTGCGAAAAAGTAATTGCCATTGATATCGATCCTGAAAAGATCAAGCGGGCGAAAGAAAACGCCAAACGCCTTAACATAACCAACATCGAATTTCACGTGGGAGATATTTTAGAGCCCCATATTATCCCCCTATCAAAAGGAG
>CAYJTE010000112.1:0-3679 GCA_964372965.1 uncultured Methanosarcinales archaeon | reverse complement strand
TGGCGCAAAGTAAGCATTAACCGAGAAGTAATACAACCAAAAACACTCATCGCCTGCATCAGCCTAATAATAATTGGATTACTACCCTACCTCTATCTCCCCATCCAAAGTAGTACCAACCCGCTTTTAAATTGGGGAAACCCGCAAACAATATCTTCATTTTTCAATCATATAAGTGGACAACAATACTCTGGATTTTTGCACGAAATAAAAATCACCTCCATAATTGATGGATTCTGGCTATTTCTCAACACCTTCACCTTCTTAACTGGACTCATTGTTATTGGAATATATTCCCTAAAAATTCACCAAGAAATACGAAACGGCCTTGCTCTCCTCGTAATCACCATAACAATATTTAATATACGCTACGGCATAGACGACATAACCTACTACTTCATTCCAGCGTGGATTATATGCGTAATTTTCATTGGTGCAGGGTATAACTTTCTTCTAAAAGTAAAAACTCTCAAACGAAATACCAAACTAGCCATATCCCTAGCAATTATATTGATCTTTAGCTCAACAGTGTACCTCAAATTTTCGCCAGACCTAAACAAACATCAAGACCACTCAGCCTCTGATTTTCTAAATTACATCAAAAGTTCTATCCCCAAAAACAGTATCCTTCTTATTAATGCAACCGGTGACGAGTATAATATTTTAGTATATTACACCATAGTCGAAAATGAAAAAATTCAATTTATCAACCTCAACTTATTATGGTCCGAGGCATATCGAACACAAATAAAAAGACAATACCCCCATTTAATAATAGATGAGCAAACATATTCCCCTGAAGAACTTTCTATCCAACCACCAAACGGCACACCGAAAAAACTAAACGAAATACTATCAGAAAAATACTTGCATAGCATCATCAAAAAAAACCATAATCAAACATTTTACATTATCTCACCAAAGAAAAGTAAAACTATTTTAAAAGAAATAAACACCACAAACTATCCAATAACTAAAATAACCAAAGTAGCAACAGATAATCAATAACTATCACCCAAATAACCAAAGTAGCAACAGATAATCAATAACTATCACCCAAATAACCAAAAGTAAAACAATCCAACTAAGAAATAATGGACTCCCATGGATCAAAAAAAACTAGAAAAAATATCAATTATTGTAGTACTTGCAGGTCTCATATTTCTCTACATCATTGCAAACGATATAACCCCCAACATACTTCCAGAAACAAAAATTGACCCAACCAAAACAGTAACAATAACCGGAATCGTCCAGAACTCAAAACAAGTCGAAAAAGCACTTTTTCTAACTATTGACGCCGAGCGCAGAGAAGAAACGAATGTAATCATCTTCTCAAGTGAACCAATTGGAGTAAAAATGGGAGATCACGTGGAAATAACCGGCACCACGCAAATAAGAAACAGCAAAGAAGAAATCATCGCTGATGAAATAAAACTAAAATAATAGCACAACCTCCAAGTCCAAATCCACTTAAAATCAAAAACTTATCTCCCTGACACAATCTCAATCACATCTCTATGACAAAGCACATGATCACGGCCAACTGTCCTTTTAGATCTAACATCTTTGGCACAAATAAAATTATTACCTAAATCTGTATGCAATTTATAAGCAAAATCGAGCGCTGTAGAACCTTGCTTCATAAGAAAACAATCAGGTAACACATTCCCATCTTTATCTTCTAATTTTGCAACCCCTCCTGGAAAAATAGCGATATAATTCAAAATTTCGAGAACCGCCATATCCAAAACCTTCTGAACACCAGTTCCCAAATTAACATCCAAAACTGTTCTTTGAATATAAGATAAACCTGCCACTTGTTTCTCATTCAACCTCTCTGCATGCAACACAGAAAACGTAGCAGAACCAGGAACATACGAAATTAAACCCGATTTGTTGGCTTCCTTAAGAGCCAGCTCAAAATCTCCAGAACACGCAATAAAACGATATTGGGGAAACATCTTTTGCAACCGAATAAAGTTCTCACCAGCACCAGGCAAATCAATTTTATTACATGCCATAATCATTGGTTTTGTTCTAGCACGAAACCATTGTGCCAGTTTCATCAGACTATCATCACCCCATAATTGAGGTTTCATCGGATCCAAACCTAATTTGGAAACAGCATCTTCAACCATAATTTCCGTAACCCCAAGACCAGAAAGTTGCTTAGCTAAAGCCACATAAATTACCACTTTTTCCTGAACAACAGTACGAGCAAACTTCTCCCACCCTCTCTTAAGGATACCCAGATACCACATATCAAGTTCAACTTCCAAAAAACGAACATCAGATGCTGGATCATACGAACCGACCGCAACTGACTCTCCTTTTTCATTAGTGGTTCCCGCAACATCAATAACGTGAACCAACACATCTGCCTGACGCAAATCATCAAGAAACTGATTACCCATCCCCAACCCCTCATGAGCACCTGGGACTAAACCAGCAACATCCAGAAGTTGCACTGGTAAAAAGCGATAGCCACTAACACAATATCCCGTACGTGGATTACACTGTTTATGAAAATCAGTATCAGCACACTCAATTTTAACAAAACCAACTCCTGAGTTAGGTTTTATCGTAGCAAACGGATAATTCGCAATCAAAGCATCAGCCAGTGTAGCAGACTTAAAAAACGTACTCTTCCCAACATTAGGTTTCCCCACAATCCCAACTAACATATAAATCACTCAAAAGATGGTATTTATTAGTCTTTCTCCTGCCATTTTACAAACACAACTTCAATACACAAAAATACACCACTCCATATAAAAAATATAGTACTAAAATTATATAAACAACAAGAACAAATCAAAACAACACATGCCATTCGCCTCAGGTCACATAATTGGGGGATACACATCAGGAAAAATCTTCGAAAAAATAAAAAAAATACGTATTCCACATGAAGCATGGTTTTTTATAATATTGGGTTCACTACTCCCCGATTCGGATTTTATAATAGAATGGGTATTCAACATCAACGCGCACCGACTCTTCACACACAGTTTTCTGTTTGTAATAACAATCTCACTCGCAACATATATCTTCTTCCACCTCAAAAAAAGTCAGAACAAAAAAATATATGCATTAGCAATAGCACTGGGAATTGCATCACACCTATTCCTTGACTTCTTCTCCACGCAAGGTATCCCCTTATTATACCCTTACACATCTCATTTCTCAATGTATGGCATAAATTACTTTGATCCAGCAACTCCTTCATTTCTAGATCAAAACATAAACGGATTAAGAACTACCCTCAAATTTGCCGTACTTGACATGGCACTCGGAGCAGGATTCATTTTCTATTTATGGTGGAAGAAAAAAATAAAGTTCTAATAAAACAAAAACAAGTGCCACAGCTAGTGTCATTATAACTATTTATAACTATTAAGTGCCACAGCTAATACTATTATAACTATTATTACAACTCATTCCATAATTGTTATTATAACCAGCAAAAAAGTAACTGTTAAGAAAATAACTGTAGTATGTGTTATGGGAATAACCTTTTTTGTCGTATTCGGGTGATTAAGGCTTTGATGGAGTAAGCTTAACCACCTGTTTCTGCCCTTAACCTAGTCAAAAAAATAACCGATAACTTTAAATATCAATTGATATTTTATACTATCAAATGAGAACAAAAGATATCAAAAAAACAATTAAGGAA
>CAYJTE010000111.1:1998-3684 GCA_964372965.1 uncultured Methanosarcinales archaeon | reverse complement strand
AAGGAGTAGAAGGTTTGTTAAAGGAGTAGAAGGTTTGTTAAAGGAGTAGAAGGTTCAGTTTGAGGGAATGGGGGTGTAAAGTTAAAAAGAATATAAAGATATTAAAAAGAACATAAAGATATTAAAAAGAACATAAAAAGTAAGGAAGAACTTATGGTTTCATTCGTTCTGGATCTCGTGGTAACAGAACTGCTTCACGAATGTTATCTAGTTTGAGCAGACGATGGGTGATTCTGTCGAGCCCGAAGCCCGCACCACCATGTTTAGGTGCTCCAAATTTGAAGAGGTCCCCGTATTCTCTCATTTGTTCAGGGTCGAGTCCTTTTTCTTGTGCTTGCGCTGCCCAAATATTATATCTATGTTCGCGCTGCGATCCAGAACAAATTTCAACACCGTTGTAGAGTAAGTCAAATGATTTTGTTACGTGGGGGTTCTTTTCGTCTTTTGTTTGGTAAAATGGTTTAATTGCCCAGGGAAATTCGGTTACGAACACGAACTCGGAGCCGTATTTTTCTTTGACTATTTCGCCCAACATACGCTCGCCTTCAGCGTCAAGATCTTCATTTTCGAGATATTTTTTCCCGAGTGGGATGAGGAGTTGTTTTGCGTCGTGTACACTCATGCGGGGAATTTTTACCATGGCAGGTAGGGTTACTCCAAGTGTGGAGAGCTCTTTGGCTGCTTCAGTTGGGAGTTTGTGTAATAGATCGTTAAACATGGATTCAATGAAGTCCATTACATCGTGATGGTTGTTGATGAAACCCATCTCAAAATCTACACCGGTGAATTCGGTTAGGTGCCGGGTAGTGTGTGATTTTTCTGCCCGGAATACGGCTCCTATTTCATAGACACGTTCAAAGCCGCCAACGACGAACATTTGTTTGTATACTTGTGGGGATTGAGCGAGGAACATGGGTTTTCCAAAATAATCAACTCGAAAACAGTCGGCACCGGACTCTACACCGAGTGCGGTCATTTTTGGTGAGTTGATGTTGGTGAATCCATTTTCATCAAAGAAGTTGGTTACGATTTTTACGATTTTACTTCGTACTTTGAAGATCGATCCGACTTTACTATTTCTGGTGTCGAGGAATCTGTTATCAAGACGTTTTTCGATATGAGTTAGACTTTTGTCGGAATTATCGATTGGAAGGGGAGTTTGGGCTTTGGAGATTATTTTTAAATCCTTTACTTTTACTTCGAGTCCCCAGCGGGATTCTTTGCTTTCAACGGCTATCCCAATTATTTCTACTACAGATTCTCTGGTTATTTCATTTGCGAGGTTAAATGGGATCTCAGGTGTTTCTCCTTTGAAGGCAACTGTTTGTATGTCACCAGTTCGATCACGAAGGATGATGAATTTAATTTTGCTGACATTTCTGAATTCTTGTACCCAACCTTGAAGAAGTACTTCTTGATTAAGTTTTGTTTTGAGGTCTTTTATTAATGTTCGTTCCATGATGAGGGGAGAATAGGAGGTATTTTTAATGGTTTTGATTGAATTTTGACAAGTGTTGGTTATAAGGAGGATTTGAATCGCTTTTGCGGATTTAAACAAAAGGTTAGATGATTGCATTGGATGAACATTGCTAAAGAAGGTTATAGTTTTTATTTATTACTTTATTTATTACTTTATTTATTACTTTATTTATTACTTTATTTATTACTTTATTTATTACTTTATTT
>CAYJTE010000111.1:0-1898 GCA_964372965.1 uncultured Methanosarcinales archaeon | reverse complement strand
TTTATTTATTACTTTATTTATTACTTTATTTATTACTTTATTTATTACTTTATTTGTAACTTTAATCTGTTCTTTGCAATGAGTAGTACGATAAATATAAGGGCACCAATGAGAAATACGTAATTTAATCCGTAACTGTCAGATACAAAGCCGGCTGTGAGTAGGCCCGTTGCGGCGGCGAGACTTTTGGATGCAAATATGACGCTTGTTTGTTCACCTATTTTCTTTTTATCTAATAACTCAGTCATGTGACCTGAAAGTATAGGGGTGATTGCTGCAAAACATATTCCAAGGAGAATGGTTAAGGTGAAGATGAACACAATATTTGAGATAAAAAACAGAAGAGTGAAGAGGATGAAAGATATGATGAATGAAATGTGTAGTACTTTTGATTTGTGTTTGCTTGTTGAGAAGAAAGACTCGAAAAGCATAGGCACGTAAAAGGAGGCGGAGGCTAGACAGGCAAGAGCAAGAGATCCTCCAGCATGAGCTACAAAAAGGGGGATTACCATAGGTAGAGTTGCTGCAATGAAATAATAAGGTAGAGTGAAGAAGAGAAGAGTTGATGCTTCTTTGTTATGTTTGAAGTGTGTTAGGCTAGTCTTTAATGATTTGAATGAGAAGCTATTTAATGAACTTGCTAGACTGACACGTTTGGTTTTGTCTGGCAAACTGAAAGAAGTGATAAAAGCAAGAGCGCCAAATATGCTGATGGAGTAGAGAACGTTGAACCCGATTGCAGTAATTATACCGGCCCCTATTAAACCACCAATTACCATGCCGGAACCTGCACCAAAATCAAAGAGGCCAATGGATTGCGCTTCTTTTTTAGGTTCACTATGTCCTCGGACGTAGGCTTCACCAGTTAACCATAGGCCGGTTGCGATGGCGGCATGATATACTCTGAATATTATAAGTTGAAGCAGTGTGTTTAATGCAAACAAGATAGGACTAAAGGGGAGATAGAGAAAGAGAGCAGTGCTCATTAACCGGCGTTTCTCGAGTTTGTCTAACATTGGTCCGAGAAATAGACCAAAAAGAAGTGCGAAAAATTCAAGGGCGGCTGCAAGTATGCCTACTGTTTTATAATTACCGAATAAAGAATTAATGTAGAGAGGAAAAATTGGTGCGACAATTCCCCAGCCAATGTTATATATAAAAAAAATGATAGTTATGCGTTTGATCCCGCTATTTAATTGTAGGAGTTCGCTTGGGAAACGTGGCCGATGAAATAAGGAAAATGGTTTCAAATTCTAACCTCTTTTATACGCATACGTTGAAAAGGGTTTTTAAGAGTTATGGGAGAGGACTCTGTAGAAAATCTCGTTGAGATCCCCCAAAAGGCTAAATCTTCTTTTCTGTGCAGACAGGACAGCGATTGCTGTCTTGAAACCACATGGTGGAAAAGGCAAATTCTACAGAGCAGCTAGACTATGCTATTTTGAGCTTAATTTTGTATTTTTGGTATTGATACCTGCTTTGTTGAAAAGTTTTCCTTTGGGGTATGTAGTAGCTGTGGTCACTGCGTTCCAGACTTGCTTGTGAGCAAGTGTGGTTACTTTGTTCTAGACTTGCTTGCAAGCAAGTGTGGTTCTTTTGGTTAATGTGGTTGTGAAGATGGAGCAAGATAGAGAAAGAGGGTGCAAGATGGAGCAGGAAAATTCGGTGTTTCTGCGCAGAAATGGGTGGTTGCGTAGAAAAGGGTGGTTCCTTATTTCGCGTTTCCCGTAAGGGACAGCTCTTTTGTTGTTTATTATGTTGGATGGTAGGGGTTCGATTCGGATGGATGCTACTAAACTTTTTAATAAGGTTATTAATACTTATTTTAAGGATGTGGGGGTAGTATTGTTTATAGTATTGTTTATAGTATTGTTTATAGTATTGTTTATAGTATTGTT
>CAYJTE010000110.1:0-3778 GCA_964372965.1 uncultured Methanosarcinales archaeon | reverse complement strand
GTGTAATGTTGCGGAGTCGAAGTGGTCTCAATCTCCGCTTCTGGCAGAGATACTGCTTTCATCGTAATGTTTATATATTGAGAAATGGGTATTAGAATAATGGTTATTCTATTTGATCTTGATAATTTGCCTGAGGATATCTTTAAGGTTCTGTTTGCAACTGAACAACAGGAGGTGGTGGCTAAAATGTTGGTCAAATATATGATGGAAAATGGAGGTCAAATTGGGAAGACGGAAATGGGTGTTTTTGCGATGCAACTTCATGAAGGTAGGTTGCTAGTACGAGGAGAGGGGCGCGGTCCACTTGAGGCTGCGCAGCGGATTTCCTATAATAAACGACAATTTTACGATCGTATCTTAACTCCGATGCGAGGAATGGGTCTTATTGAGTATGATTTGTATGATAAAAAATATCGAGTGTCCGATAAATTTAACAAGGTGATGATTAAGATTGGACTTTTGTGGCTGCGAGAGATGGACCGGCAACGATTGCAGCAAGAATTACTCAAGGGTGCGGTTCGTGAAAGACTTGAGAGGAAGAAGTAGATTTTGTTATTGTTGATTATTTCGTTTTGGAACAGAATTAATTAAGAGATGAATTATTCTCTTTCATCGAGTGCTTGCATGGCAAGGATATCAGCAGTGGATAATTTTCCGCCTTTTTTGAGCTTTTCTCTTACTTCGGTGGTTTTCTCGGTGATTCGTTCCTTGTAACTTTTGTCTTGTTCTTCGTTGCAGAGTTTTGAAAGTTCAGAAACTTGGACTTGTATGGCATCTGCTTGGATTTTGATGTCTTCCCATTCTTTTTTCTCCGAGGAAAACTTTTCGTTGATTGGTTTTTCTTGATTGCGTAACGCCTTTAGTTCTGCATAAAGGTTATTGATTTCTTGGTGTTTTGCTTGAGAATTATGTGCTTTCTCCTGCACTTCTTTATGTGAGTCTTGGGCTTTTTTCCGACTTTCAATGAATTCTTTACTGGCCATTTTTACTTCTTGGTAGACTTGACCGAGCGAAGTAATTCGCTTGTACTCTGCACGGAGTCCCTTTGCTTCTTTGTTCAACGCTTTTTCCTTGTCAAAGGACATGACTTCAGTTTCAATTTTATGTTCCAATTGCTCGTATTTTGCTCTCAGTAGATTTGGATGTTGATGTGTTGAATATTCGCCAATGTCTTTGCGTTTGTCATCAGCAGTTTTGCGGTGATCTGCCGCAACTTTCACATGGGCATTTAATTTGTCACGTTCGCCTTTTAATTTTTTAACTTCGTCGGTTAGGGTATTGCGCTCGGTTTTTAGGGTGTTGATTTTCTCAGAACGAGATTTTATTTTATCACGAATTGACCTTAAACTTTGGAAAGTTTCTTCTTTGGTCCGCAGCGCCTGGTTCAACTTGTTTTTTAGTTGAGAAAGTTCTTTTCGCTTTGCTTTTAGTTGCTCGAGGGCTTCAGGTTGATCCATTGTTGTTTTGCACTTCCCTTACTTGTTTTGTACGAGTGGAGGATTATTCTTCTTGGAATTTATAGTTATAATGATTGGTTATAGTTTGTGTTTTGAAAAATAAAAGAAAAAAAACGTGAAGAGATTTATCCAAATAAGGCGCCTAGACCAGCTGCGGCTGCTTCTTCAGCTTTCTTCCCATCTTCTTTCTTCTCTTCTTTCTTAGCTTCGTGAGCGTGAGCTGCAGGTGCTGAGACTGCGGCTACTGGAGCTGTGATGGCTGCTTTTTTAATTGCTTCTTCGATGTTTACGTTTGCAAGAGCTGCTACAAGAGCTTTTACTCGAGTTATGTCTACGCTTACACCAGCTGCTTTTAATACAGCAGTGACTGCGTCTTCGTTAATTTGTTTGCCTGCTTTGTGAAGCAACATTGCGCTATAAATATATTCCATTTTCTTTCCTCCGGTGAGTTATTTTTATTGTTAGAGATTGGCCTCTTTTTGGACGCTGTGAGCTTCACTTTCAGCGCGGGCGAGAATCTCGTCACGTGTTTCTTCAGTGATGATAGCACCTTGCAGAGCAACCGCTTTGGCTTCTCTGAATGCCTTCTGAAGGATGAGTTCGGATGTTTCTGATGTTGGGTATGATGCTTCGATGGAGAGGTTGATGGCCCATCTTGCTGCCATGAGGAAATCTGCTGCGTATTTTTCTTCGTCAATATGAAGAGTTCGTCCGTCAAAAACAGCACCATTTTCCCATACAGCTACAAGATCAAGGCCGATTTCCATGGGTTTGATGTCAAGACGTTTAAGGGTTTCTGCGAGTTTTGCAGAGATTACTTGTCCCTCTTTGGCTACGGTGGTATCAGAGATGATTGCGAGTTTTCCGTTCTCTACTTTGGTTTTTATTCCAACGGCGGCTAATTCCGAGATGATCGGGCTGGGTAAAAATGAAGTTGCACCAGCCTTTACTACGATATCGCGTGGGGCTATTTGTCCACTTTTGGCGGGAGCTTCTGATTTACTTTTTTGAAGTGTTCCATAGAGTGCGAAGGGATTGTCTTTTGCGAAAATGAGGGCGGGCATACCTTTGACTTTTTTTGTTAGCTCATCAATACCGTTACGTCTGGATTCACTGAGTGCACGCTCAAGAAGTCTCTTACGAGCCATGGTAAGTTTTATTCCTTTACTGGCAAGAGTGCTTCTCATCTTTTGCAGTTGTGGAGCGGGTAAACTGGACATATTCACAACGCCGACGATGGGGTATGATTTTATATCGGATGTGATCTGGATGACTAATTTCTTTTTGAGCTCGCTTGCCATTTTAGATCCTCACTGGTTTTCCCATAGTGGGTTTGAGTAAAACATTTTTGATATTTTGTGACTCGTTTGGAAGTTGTTTAACCGTCGCTTGATAGGTGGTTAAAATGTTATCCATTACTTCTTCAGCCTTTTGGTTCTCTTTTCCAATGGCAACTTGGAGATTCATTCCTTTTTTAGCATTTAAGCGAACTGTGAAGTTTAATTTTTTAACGAGAGATTCGATGTTTCCATTTGGTGGTACGACGCAGCCAAGTTTTGGATTTGGCATTTTACTACGCGTACCCAATGCCTTACCAAAGGACCCGGCGATTTTGGCCATAAGGGTGGATTGGGCGATGAAATAATCGTAGTCTTGCGCAAGTTTTTTGGCAAGTTTTGGGTCTTGTTGGTAAAGCGCAAATTCGGTATCTCTTATTACTTTGTCACATGATTTGGTGGCTTGGTCGAAGAGTTGTTGATCAACGAAGGCGCATACTCGTACTTTTTTACCGTTTCCAAAATGAAGGGTTGCGAAGAAATCAACTGTGGTTTGCTTGAGGTTGATATTTTTCAGATTAATTATTAGATCGTAGGATTGAACAAACTTCTTTTTAGGTTGTTTATTGACCTCGTCAAGAGCTTTTTGTATATTAGATATTTCCATTTTTTCCTCCTACAAAGCAAATTATTGATACTTTTTGAACCTGCGTGTAGTTCTAACGGTGTGGTTTCTGGAAAGGGCGCTGTTTATAAAGTTTTCGGGAGGCACGACTCTGTTAGAAAATCCCCTACGGACTGGCCGCGAGCTTGACTGTTATTGTATTTTTAATTGAGAGTGTTATCAAGCCACTTTGTTTAGGGTCACTTTGTTTTTAAGTTTCCTGCTGGAAAGAGGGTCTTGTCTTTTGGCAGGTATCCTTGAGGGGTGTCTTTACTATTGTTTGGGGCTTGCTTTTGGCGAGCAACCGTTCATTACGCGCTCGAGATGAGTTTCTATTAAGGAAAATGTTGCTTTAAGCTTGCGGAGACTTTTTTTACAGA
>CAYJTE010000109.1:0-3791 GCA_964372965.1 uncultured Methanosarcinales archaeon | reverse complement strand
GATATGACAATATATTGCGCTCGATTACAGTAGGCCCGAATTAACTGGGATAACATCTCGGCATTGTGTTTATCGAGTGCGGCATCGATTTCATCAAGAATATAAAACGAGGCGGGTTGATATTCTTGAATCGCGAATATAAATGAGAGGGCAGTTAGTGTTTTTTCTCCGCCAGAGAGTGATTTCAAATCCATGAAACGGCTGCCAGTGATTTTTACTTTTATGGATAAACCTTCTTCAAATGGGTTCTCAGGATTATCAAGCTCTAAATAAGCTTCACCTTTCCTAAATAAATTTTTGAAGATGCGGATGAAATTAGAATTGGCTTGTTGAAATGTTTTCATGAAATGGTCTTTTTTCTTTGTTTCAATTTCGTTCATGAGGGTTAGGACATCGGTTTTTTCTGTGATGAGACTGTCTTTTTTCTCTATCAATTCATTATATTCTTTTTCTACTTGTTCATATATATCAAGTGCTTTCATATTAACAGCAGTCATCTGTCCCAACTGTACTTCAATTTTACTCATGTTCTCTTGGAGTTGGGTGATGTTTTTTGATTCGAGTGTTTCTGTTTCTTTATATCGCTCGAACTCTTCACGTAGTCCTGCGAGTCGAGCGCGGACTTCGGCGTTCTTTAATGAGAGAAGATTTAATTCGCGCTCAGCATTGTGAGCCTTTTCACGCATTGATTCTACTTCTTGCTCAAATTTGAGGAGGTCAGCATTTAATTTTTCCCGCTGAGCAAATAATTCTTTGTATTTGGCGTAGAACTCTTTACTTTCTTTTTCTTTTTGAATGAGGAGTACCTCTTTGGATTCTACTGCTTTTGTTAGTAAAATGGTTTCTTCTTTAAAACTACTTTCTTCTTTATCTTGTTGTTTTATGATTTCTTTGATCTTTTCTCGTTCTGCGGAAAGGAGTGTGTCTATACTTCCTACTGAGTTTTTTATGTTACTTTCAATTTGGACTATTTCATCACGAATTTGCTGCCTATTCTCTTCAAATGCAATAAGTTGTGCGAGAAGTCGGGGGTTACGTAGCTCGGTTACTTCGTTTCGCAGCAGTTGTTTTTTTCCTTTAAGAACAGCGAGTTCGCAATTGATTGAGGAGACGCGTATGTTTGTTTCATCGGTTTTTTTTTCAAGTACGAAGAGTTGTGCAGACAACTCTTTTTTAAGTGAAGCTGATGCGTCCATATCACTGGTGTCGAGATGCAGTGTTTTTTCAAGTTTGATTATTTCTGCTTCGAGTTCGCTCTTTCTATTTCGGAGTGAGGAGATCTCTTGTTCATTGCCTTGCCGTTTAATCTCAAGGTGGGAAATAACACCTTGTAGTTCGGATACTTCCTTTTCTAGGTGCTCTAATTCTTCGAGGGAATCTTTTTCTTTAAATCCGCTTGCGCCACGCAACCCAGTATTAAATCCGCCACGCATGACTCCGGATCCTTCCGCGAGATCTCCGTCAAGTGAAACCATGCGAATTCGACCAATCCCTATTTTTCGTGCAATTTCGATGGTGTCAATGACAATAGTATTTCCAAAGACATGTGCGAAGGCCTTATGAAATTCGGGTTTGAAGGTGACAAGATAGAGCGCAAAATCGTGTACTCCTTGACTTTTGGCAACTTTACGATCATCATCGCCGATATCTTGTGACCTAATTTTGTTGAGTGGTATGAAGGAGGCTGCACCGAGTTTAGCTTGCTTTAGAAAAGCAATGCATTCAGCAGCAGTTTTATCCGTATCTACAACAATATTTTGTAACTTTTGGCCTGCTGCCATCTCGAGGGCTAAAGTATATTTTTTATTTACTTGTCCCAGTTCAGCAACGGTTCCAAAAATGCCAGGAAATTTTTTGCGCTGCTCAAGAATAGCTGCTACGGCTTGGTTGGCTTGTGCACCTGCTTTTACATTATAGGCTTTAGCTTGAAGATTTGAACAACGCTCTTGCAGATCTACTAACTTCTTTCTGGCGTTTGAGAGTTGCGATGCATATGAACTATCTTGATCAAGGCAGGTGTTCAGCCGAAGTGTGGCGTTTTTAAAGTCGGATTTATACTGAGATAGGGCTTTTAGTTGATCCTGATTGGATGCGGCAACTTCTTTCACTTTGCTGATTTTTTCATCAACACCTTGAACTAGATATTCTAATTTATCTTTTTCACGAAGCATCTGCTGTTGACCCTGCCGGATATGTCCTATTTCTTCTTGTTTCATCTCGATTAATTTGTCGAGCTCTTCTATTTCGGATTCGAGTTCTTGTGAGGATTCAATTTTATGTTTCTTTTTGAATTCGGCGATTTGGGCATCCGTTTCGATGAGATCTTGACGTTTTTTGGTTAGGAGGTTGCCTTGTTCTTTGTTTTTAGATTTATTCTCTGAAAATTTTTGCTCGATTTCGTTTAGTTCTGAAATAAACTGGTTACGGCGGGTGGTGATTTTTACTAGCTCTTCTTTGAGAGTAGTATACCGAGTTTTTTCTTTGGCGATTTGGACTTTCAGATCTTCAATTACTTTATGTACGGCAACTTGTTCTCGTTCTCCTTTTTGCTCGATTTCATTATTTATGGCTAGGACACGGTCCCTGTACTGTTGAATATTGGTTCGAATATCGGTTACTCTATTTTCTGCTTCGGTTAATTTTTGTTTGACTCCAAGGGATTGATTTGTAAATTCTGATTCTCCCTGTTCTTTTTCATCAATTTGGATTTTTAAAAGGGTGGCTTTATGTGAATCAACTTGAATCTTCAGCTCTTTATATTTTAAAGCTTGATCACGGTCTTTTTGTAGCTCCCGTAAGTAGACTTTGCGTTCTTTTAGGATGATTTCAGCAGAATTGAGTTTTTCTTCGGTTTTTTCTAATTCAAGGATGGCTTTGTGTTTTTTATCTTCGTACGCTGAGATATCACTAATCTCTTCAATGATTTTGCGGCGTTCCACTCCAGACATTTCAACAAACCGGGTGATGTCTCCTTGAAGAATGATGTTATATCCATCTGGATTAATTTTGGCATAACTGAGAAGGTCAACTATTTCGGTTCTTGTAACTTTTTTTTCGTTAATTCGGTAGATACTACCATTCGTGTTTATCTCACGAGATACCACGACCTCTTTTCCTTCAATGGGAAGTTCTTTTTGATCATTAGAAAAGGCTATTTCAACTCGGCCAACAGATGCGGCTTTTTTGTTTTTCCCACCATTAAAGATTAAGTTAGAGGCTTTTTCTACACGCATGGATTTGGTTGAGAGTCTGCCGAGAACGAAACAAATGGCATCGCCAATATTGGATTTTCCTGATCCGTTTGGGCCTAAAATACAGTTATATGTATTACTAAACTCAATATCTGTTTTTTGGGCGAAGCTTTTGAAACCAGTAATGGTAATTCGGGTAATTAACGTCATTGGTACTTCATCCTCTTTTCAGGTTCAAAGTCTGCAAAGATCCTATATAAACGTTGCTGTTACCTAGACTAGGATTGGAGAAATTAGGGACTAGCAGAAGAAAGGTGGCAGATCGTATCAAATAACTAAATCGGAGATGTCTTTAACCGCATCGTACATTTTGAGAAGTAAAATGGAGCCTTGCATTTTTTCTTTATCGGATTTTTCGTAGTCCCAAAATGTCCTGGCGACTGTTACGTCTTTTTTAATATATGAATTATAGGCGAGCTCGTATTTGTCAAAGAGAAACTGAAGCAAATTGGTGTTGAGTTTTTGTCCGGCTAAAATGACCGTAGCTATTTCTTTTATGCAATCACCAATAATCTCAATACGTTCAATTAGAAGTCTGAG
>CAYJTE010000108.1:780-3891 GCA_964372965.1 uncultured Methanosarcinales archaeon | reverse complement strand
TTTTATATGGGCACATTCTAAAATAAAACCTTACTATTCAAACACCAGAATACTTAGTTGCTTTAAGATTGGAGGACCTTCTCTTCCTTTTTCTGATATAGGTTCAGAATACAAAGCTATTTTCTATCCTACTAAATGCCTTTTTGCTGATGGGAATGCAGGTTATTTTATATGTAGTAGTAGTAGTAGTTATGAAGAAGTCAAAGAGAAAATAATTAAAGAAACTGAGATTATAATTTCTAAAAATTTTGAGCTTTATGAGGGAATTTAATTTTCTAAAATCTTTATAAAAATTGCCATTCTGACAAAAACTCCATTTCTGCTTTGTTGAAAATATCTCGCTTGGGGGAATTCATCAACTTCTTTTTCAATTTCATCTATTCTTGGAAGTGGACTTAAAATTATAGCTGATTTTTTTAACTGTTCAGCTCTACTTATAGTCATTTGATAATTTTTTCTTATCTCCGATTCAGCATCAGAAGATGTTAAACCACACATATAAACAACATCTTTTTCTGAAATGTCAAAATTTTTTGTTTCCTCAAAATTCTTACTTGATTTTATATATTTTTCAGGCATTTTAAGATTTTGCGGAGAAATCAATTTTATATTATTGTTCTCAAAAATAGATAGGGCAACTAACAAAGAGTGTGCAGAACGAGAATTCTTTAAACCCCCAATTATTGCTACATTTAAATTATCTAATCTACCAAACTCTTCCCAAATTGTAAATAAATCTAAAAGTGCTTGTGTAGGGTGTTGGTCTTTTCCATTCCCACAATTAATTATCATTGTATTTGTATTCTTTTCAGCATTAGACGGAACTTCTTCTAAACTGTGTCTTAAACAGATCAAATCAACATAGTCTCCTAAAACTCTTATTGTATCTTCAAAACTTTCTTCTTTACTCATGCCTTGTTCAAGTTTTGTTTCGTATAAATCTACGACATTTCCACCTAGTTTTTGCATAGCCAGAGATGAACTTATTCTTGTTCTTGTAGATGGCTGAAAAAATAAAGTTGCCAAACTTTTTCCTTTTAATGTATCTTGAAATTTTTCAGGATTATTTTTTATTTCCTTAGCTAATCTTAGAATGTCTACAATCTCTTCTTTTGTTAAATCCTCAATTTTTATCAGATTTTTCATATTAATCACGAATATTTATAGGAACTTGAGCCATCTGGAAAGGTCAAAGTATTGTGGTGGCAAGGAATACAACGAGGTCCAAGCTTAACTCCATATCCTTCCACAATATCTCGCGATCTAAGATAAACTTCTTTTAGAAATTCTTCTGTTGGTGGTTGTTCGTTTCTCATAGGTGTTGATGGGTCAGGCCTAAATGGGCTTAAAACAGGGTCGCAACCTCTTTGAGCAAGTGCTTCTACTCCTCGTAAAGTGTCCTCTAAGGACTCTATTCCAACCATCAGCAAAGAGCGAACTTTTCCCTCTCCAAAAATAGGAACTGCGTGTTCTATAAAATCAAAATAGAGTTGTCTTGATGCTTTGTATTTTCCAGCCATAATTCTTTTTGCTTTTTTTTCATTATACAATTCTAGATTTATAGAAAGTCCATTAATACCCATATCTTTTAATTTTTGAGCGTCAAGTAAGCCATGCATAGGAACCATCATCACATCAACATCAATATCGGGAAAAGCGGAAGCAACAGCACGATAAACTTCATTTTCGTAATCATAATCTTGTGGTTTTGGCGTGCCCCCAGAAATAAGAACATGGTGAGCTTTTTGTATAGGATCTTTAAGAGCAACTCCCACAGATTCTACTAAATCATCAATATTTTTTGTTCTATATCTAAATTTATAGGGAAGATCGCAAAATTGACAAGCAATAGCACATCCCTCAACAGGAGATATTCGCACTCTATCTGTGTGTGTGATGGCTAAGTTTTTGTATGGCTCTCCGTTTGATGCATTATCATTATGATACGCAGGTACAGGAATTGGCTTTGCTTCAAATTCAGCTTCCCCAGACCTTATAAAAAATTTTCCATCTCTAAAGTTTAATACGTATGGTGTCAAATCTCCAACAAAATTAGGATTATGGTCTAATATAGGAGCATTTACCCAAACCTCATCATCTAATTCCATAGAAATACCACTTGTAGACGCATAATCTGCCAAAGTTAATGGTCTCTTTTCATTTCCTTCAATGGCTTCTCTTGCGGTTTCTGAAACTTTCATCCCGCGAGTCATTAATCCTATTTTAATTTGTTCCAATTCCGTTAGCATATAAATAGTATTTAGTTGCGTATTTATTAAATTTACTATACTCCGTACGTGGAAAGCTTAGAGGAGTGCTTTAAGTTCTAAGAATGGGTTTTTGTTTTGTTGTTTCCATGTGGTTATGAGGCTCATCAGGACTTCATTAGCGGTTGTTCCTTTTTCGTTTCTGAGTGTTCCTGTTATTTTTCTGAGGACTACTTCTTCTCTGAGCATTCTTTCTGCTCTGTTGTTTGTTGGTTCGACTTCTGGATGAATGATGCACGTGAACCAGTGTTCAAAACCATTTTCTATTTTGGTTCGTACTGTTTTCATTTCTTTGTATGGCTTGGTTACGTAGAGCCATTGACGCAATTCTTCTTCACATTTTTCTTTTAATTTTGTGCGCGCAGAAAGTGGCTTGCCACTTTCTCGTGCTTTGCATACTTTGATGTAAATGTTTTGGAACCATTTGAATAATGGTTTCACTTCATCATATTTTTCTGTGATTGCTTCTACTTCTCTTGTTGAGTGTGCCCAGCAGCGTTGAAGCAAGACTTGCTTGTTGTCATTTTTGTATGTTTTGTATGTTTTCCATCCGTCGCAGTTGATTACGCCTTTGAAGTTTTCTCCGAGAACTTCTTTGACGATTTTACAGTGTCTGCTTTTTCTTATCACGAAAAAAGTCATTGTTACTGTTGTGAATATCCATATCCAAAACTGTTTTCCTTGAACTTTAATTCCCGTCTCGTCAATGTAAACATTGAAGAACTTTCTGACTTGTATTTTTAGTTGTTCATACGCGTGTTGTGCTGCACGTACAACACGCTGAATAATGTTCAAAACGGTTGAATGAGTCAAGTGAAGTAAATGACTTCTGTTGAGGGTGTTG
>CAYJTE010000108.1:0-770 GCA_964372965.1 uncultured Methanosarcinales archaeon | reverse complement strand
GGATGTTTTGGCCGAAACAGCCTTCTTTTGGCAATCTTGTTTTTGTGGTGACAACGCCGCAGTTTTTACAGTTGTAAAAACCAATAATGTGTTTTGTTACTGTGATGGGTTGTGGTTCTGGAATTTCTTCCTCTATTCTTTCTTCCATATCGAAGGGTTTGCTCAAGGGATCATTGCATTGAGGGCATTTGGTTAAGAAGTGATTTATTGTTTCGGTGGGTTCTGGAGTTTTTCTAGTGGCTCCTTCGTGTCCACGAGGAGCGCCAAGCTTATTTGAAGCTTGAGGAGCTTTCTTTTTGAATAATTGTTTTGACGAAGGAGTGTGAGGATTGTTAAAAAAGGTAAGTTGCTTTTCGAGATCTTTCACTTTCTTTTCAAGTTGTTCTTTTTCTTTGCGTACTTTTTCTAATTCATCCTGTAAGTCTTTAATCAATTCATCTTTATTCATTCTTCGATTAATACTGCTCGAACTTTTTTGCCAGTCCATTTTTTTGGCACATAAATTCGTGCACTATTTCCTCCTTTTTCAGCTATTTTCTCAACAACTTCAAAACCGTCCATTTTCATTTGAATTGGCTTCGCCATTGTAGTTACAATGTAACTACGTCTAGTAAATAAATATTTGTATTCTACAGAACATACAATATCACCGACAAGAACTAATTAACCACCGACGAAGCTTTCCACGTACTATACTGCCCCCCCCCCCTCGGTGCCCCCCCGGAGTGTTGGGAAAGGGCCACAAGTAAAAGGCCGGGGCGGGGTGGTTG
>CAYJTE010000107.1:0-3902 GCA_964372965.1 uncultured Methanosarcinales archaeon | reverse complement strand
TTCTTCTCCAACCCCCACCCGAAACTATTTTTTGACAACCAAAAAACACCCAAATAAAAAAGTCAATATCCCAAAAAATCCAAAATGATCTAAAGAATCGAACAAAAATAAGAATATAATACATATACGGCATATTCCTAACAGAAAATTTTAAAAAAGATTGCCTTAATTGCACTTTATGTATAACAGTACTCCCTTGGCAAGAGAATTTTCAGGTTCAACTACCCCTTCCTTTTTCTTATTTGAAACCCTAACTTCCCTACATTATGAATTAGGGGATCAACCCGAAAATGAGCTTCAAAAAATCAACTATTCTCTTAACGAAGAACTTTTATTAATGATTAATACCTATCCTTCAAAACATGTTCTTCAACTAAAACAACATTTAGGTGAGTATGCATCAGATCTTGCCTCTTCCTTATCAACATACATCACTTTTCCCTCACTGAACCAATCCTCAACTGCCGCTGATTATCTGAATCACTATGATCTTGTAAGCAACTACTTTTTAGAACGAGTTACCCATCACACTAAATCATTAACTCATCCCACTTTATTACATTTTCTTGAAAAAACTCCTGAATCTCTCCAGTCACTCACTTTAAATACACTAAACACTCTTCTCAGAGAAGGTTTTCATCCATCACAAATACACGACTTTCTCTATCCTCTCCTTGAAAGACATACCACTAGCTGTACTACACTAAACAAATTGCATGGGTACACTTCCCCTAATCAATCTCCTTATATTAGTTCATATGATAAAATATTAAAAATAACCCTTAAATCTCTTCTGTAACGAGTTATAAGTCACCTTTCATGTGGTCCAAAAGATTCGATAGGTTCAATATGAATTTGTTTTATATATATAGCTATTTTTATCATCTCCATCCAACAATCGACATCCTTTTTAACGATCCCTAGCATCACCAAAATTAATGAACATTTACTTTGCAGGTTCTATAAGAGGAGGCAGACAAGATGCTGAACTCTATATCCAAAAAATCAATCATCTTCAAATACATGAAAAAGTCTTTACTGAGCACATTGGTGGTCCTAACCTTACTCCGAGCGGAGAGGAATTATCCAAGACACAAATATATCAGCGTGATACTCATTGGTTACATAGATCCCATATAGTTGTAGCAGAAGTTACCCAGCCCTCTCTCGGAGCCGACCTCTAGTTAGGAATCACCAGCCAACATAACAAGACTTCCCCGGTACAAATTCCTATTCTCGCTCTCTACAGGCCAAAAAGAGATCAAAATAATAATTTATCCTCCATAGTAAAAGGTTCACCTTACATCATAACTAAAAATTACCCCTCCCTCAACCAAGCAACAGTGGAAATTGACAAGTCTATTCAACAGCAGCTACAAAACCCCGCCTTCAGTGAATTTGTTGCACACGAACCGTACTAAATATGACTTTCTTCGAAATCTCAGAAGCACCAAGAAGACCATTTTGTGCTCCAACAATCGACACCACTGATGCACTATTTTCTGCCCCTCCAATAAGAGATTCTTGGAGTGTTCCCCCTCGTAGATGAATCCCCAAAAAGCCAGATGCAAATGCATCTCCTGCTCCAGTTGCATCAACTGCCTTAGCCCGCGCGCAAGACGCATGGTATATAATAACCCCGTCGCTCACCCACGCTCCCCGAACTCCATCTGTGATAATAACTATTTTTGGACCCATTGTGAGAAGTGATAACAGCAACTCTTCAACCCTAATACTCTGAGTTAACTGTTGCGCCTCTTCTTTGTTCAAAATAAGGATATTCACTCGACGAAGAACGGAGAATAAAACAGAATTAGATTTAGTACCCAAATTTAACTGATATCTCCCTGGATTAAACACCAATAGACTCGTTTTTGGAAGTTTCAAAACTTTCAACAAAATATGTTCAGATCCTTTAGACATTGAAGTGATATATACTACTTTCACCTTCCAATTAACATCAGAAGGCAGCTTGTATGAATGATCTGCGTGCCCCGAAAGTATTGTTCTCTCAGCACCACTATGCAAAATGACACTCTTATTCGAAAATTTTACTCGTTCAGCCCTCACTCTCACTTTCTCAGTTCTCAAAACTTTAAGTATGCCGTCCCCACATAGATCTTTTCCAACCCAACTTAACAGTTCAACTTTAAACCCTTGTCGTCTTAGACCAACCGCAACATTAGCTGCATTTCCTCCCACTGTCTCCACAAATGGTTTTGAGGATAATTTAACTCCAAACGGCAGTGATAAATCGCACACTTTCTCACCGGAGTGACAATGCAGATGCGCCTCCGGAACAAATACATGCTCATCTCGACTAACAGCACCAATGCATAGTACATCAATCATTCGTCCTCACCTGATCCACTTGTTATCACCAAGGTAGGTAGCAATTCTCTTACTCCTTTAAATTTCTATCTCTATTTTTTCCAATTTAGGAAGTTAAGTGTTACAGTTTTCCTATATTGATTCAGTTCATAATTAATTTTTAACAACTACAGAATTGTTAATATTAAATACAAACCCAGTAAAAATATTATAAAAAACAACGGAATATAATTTGCAATCTATCAAATTCAACAATATTTTCAAATTATCAAAAAAAGTGTTAGTTAAATTATCGTCGATAAAAATAATTAACTCCATTGTGCCCAACTATTTTTCGTTTTTCAAAAAAATATTTTTTCTTAAAATATAAAATTATCCTCTATAAATTTGCTAATATCTAGTTTCCAACACTATAAAAACAAAAACTTATATACTAGAACTACATACCACATCACACCACCAGGTGATAATGTTTAAATGACTAGTCTTTTTGATGTTCTTGAAAATGAAGAACCCCCCTTACCGCCGCCACCCAAATTTTTGGAATCGTTATACTTAAACAATAAAATAAGTGAGCCAAAGTATGCTGCTCTTGATGATTTGGTTGGAGATGTTCAAGGTATTCCCCTGCTTGCTATGCTGGATCAATATGAATTCCCCCAGTTACCACAGTCAATGATTGACCTATATGATTTGGAAGCTTCACCATCATATGTCCCCTCCTCTGCAACTGATTTTACTCAATATCTCACTCAGCGATGGATTGATACCTCAATTTCATTTGAATTAGAACCTGAGAATGTCCAAGATTACCTTCGTTACTTAGGTGAACGTGCAAAAGCAATTTGGAGTTCAAATTAATATTTTCAGATTTTTTCTTCCTATCTTTCTTTTCATACTCCCTTTCTATGTTATCACAGCTCTCAGGTTAAAAATCGGATTTATTTCCCATTTTGTACACCCCGTACCTAAATCTTGCCCATTTTCATCATAAACCCCCCCTTCACCTCTTCTCCCGTCCCTATAAACTTATAAATAACAAAAAAGCCCCACCAAACTAAAGGTGGTACAATGATAACACAGGATTTTCTTCTAGAATACGAGATAAAACTCATAAAAGCATTCAATCGAGCAAATAGAAACAGGCCATTAAGCAATAGTTCTGGTGGATACCTTGAAGCGGCCAAAGCCAGAGACGAGTTTACCCGAGAATTTGGGATTGCCATGCGCGAGAACGCCGATTTACTTATAAAAGAAATCGCGAGAGGTGGCTATAAACCGCCCGAAATGTTCGAAAAAATAGTCCGCGATGCCGAAACCAAACTTTCAAATTACCTCTATCAAAAGGATAATCGGCTCGATATTGTCGGTTTTGAGCGTTTGGCCCGGGACTGGAAAGCAGACGTTCGCGAAGTATTTTACGCAAAAAAGTAATGACCAGCCCATTAATCCCCTTTTATTATATTTTCCAATAAATTTCTGAAATAACTAACTAATTTACTCTCAAATCCCTCCTCCACTATCCTCAAAAAGAAGAATGAATTAGTGCTTTTAGTATATCTAATCTTTTA
>CAYJTE010000106.1:0-3908 GCA_964372965.1 uncultured Methanosarcinales archaeon | reverse complement strand
TGTTCTTTCCAGTATTTTGCTTAGCTATGTTTTGCACGGCGCTACTTTTATAAACAAGCTTCTCTAAAATTAGTAAAAAGTGATTATTCAGCGGAAGGTGGAAATATGCCAATTGTAAAAATCGATGTTCATAAGATTAGTGCGGAGCGAAACGTCAACGCGAAAGGTGGTCAAGTTCGTATAGATAATACTGTTTCTCTGAAAAATGTGGAAGAAATGGACTTTGCGATGGATACGAAAAAAGGCCTCAAATTTACGTTCTCATTTACTTGCACTTATCAACCAGACCTGGGTTCTATTGTGGTTGAAGGAAAAGTTCTGTTTGTGGAAGAGAGTATGAAAGTTGATGCTGTTAAAAAACTATGGGATAAAGAGAAGAAAATTCCACCAGAAGTGATGGAGCAAATCGCGAATGCGGCTCTTCATAAAGGTAATATTCAAGCAATAAAAGTGAGTGAAGAGATATCACTTCCTAGTCCACTCCCACTGCCAAAGGTTAGGACTGGATCTGCTAAAGCACTCTAAACCAATAGTGAATTCTCAAAAAAAACACTCATGGTCATTGCATCCTGAGGCTGTTTATCATACCGTCGGGGTGGTTGACTGCGGGCTCAACGCATGAAAGGAAGACTAAAACCCCCTTTCTGTACAGAAAATCTCTGTTTTTTTGACTTAAATAGTTTTGTTATTTCTCATTTCCTGGCTGTGGAAAGATGGCCGCGATCCTGTCTTGTCGCCACATGGTGGAAAAAGCAAATTTTACTATTTTTTAGTAATCCTTATAAAGAGAAAGTTGATAGGAAAAATATGGTACCTTCGATGCGTGTAACACAAACTCTTCAAAGTAAAATTGTTCAAAAGCACTTCAAAAATGACCATCCTTTATTACGAAAATTTAACAGTAGAGACACCAGCATTGGAGGTTTTGATACACACGTGTTCTCTTCGTTATATGAACTCTCGGGCCTTGCCAATCAAGAATCTGCGATATATTTGCCACATTTTGAATTTAATGTGGTCTCTCGATATGCAATCTCAGTCGATTCAAAATTCATACCTATTGGCACAATGATGCGTGAAGATAAGAACTGTACATATTTAAATTTAACAGCAAAAAATGGGGCGGGGTTAATACCTGTTTCATTTCCGAAGTTGAATGGATTATTTGATTTGCGTAATAAGGCTATTGAAAGCGGATTATCTATTATTTTACAAGTTAGTGAGAAAGACAGAGAAAGACTACCTATTTCTGAGAAAAACATCCGAGCGGGATTTACGTTCAGGATGTCTTCTCTATCGTATGGACAATACTATGCAAAGATGGAACTTGGTCATCTCTTTGCGGAAGAGGTTATTTCTAATTACTTTAATATCATTGATACCAGATTTTTAGATTATAGGGAACTTCAACATATCTTTAAAGAAAAGGATAATAATGATAAAACATTAGGAGAAAACCAACAATCGGAGAAATATATAAGAGAAAGGAAAAAACTCAACCATGCATTAGTTTCTGAACTCACTTCTGTATTGACAAAAGCTAGTGTAGAATTTCGTAAATTAGAAAAAAATAAAAAATAAGGGAAAAACTGCTGTTGAGTTTTATTTCTGCGTTTGTTGAGTTTTATTTCTGCGTTTGTTGAGTTTTATTTCTGCGTTACATGGACTTCTGATTTTTGTCCAGCAACATTAGTTTCAATCCAAATATCTTCTGCACCGTAGGTTGTGTAATACACTGTATTAATGGACATACCTTGGATGATTTGAGTGTGGAATCCTTTGCAATATTTCCCCCCTTTATAATCAACTATGCCATCGTAGATTACTTCGACTGACCCTTGGTTAGAGTGGTAGGTCCATATTTTTCCTTTGACACACCAATCTTTAAATGCTGCTTCGTCCGCTGCAGTAGGAGCAATATCTGCTGTTATTACCTCTTTATTTAGTTGAACTTCGGTTTTTGTTCCGTCTGCAGTTGCTTCAACGGTTGCAGTTACATCCTCAGTGTCATCTATAATTTTGGTGTCGGTCTCGGCAACGATGGTTTTGTCTGCGGATACTTTTTCGTCCTCTACTTTTATGGTTGTCTCAACTCCAGTTTTAGCACCAGTTGTAGTCTCAGTTGTGGTGCTGTCAGTTTGTTCTGAATTTATTGGAACAGCGCAACCTGATATTAGGAGTACAACGCAAAGCACACTTAGTGCAAATAGGATTAATTTATTCATAGTTTCACCTTGTTTATTATTCTGCTGTTAATTTAACTTGTGAATGAAGTATCACTATTAAAATGTTAGGCTTTGGAAACTTTAGGCGTTAAAAATTAAAAAACGGAAAGTTAGGCTTTGAAGTTGAATTTTGTTTTTTTTATTTCAGATCCGTCAACCATTATTGTTCTCGTTATAGTACCTGCTCTTGTTGCTTGTTTTCGTGCGGCAGTGGCATCTTTTGCAAGGAGTTTTTCATCTACGTCAATTTTATCAATAATATATGTGTGTTGCACAATGCATTCTTTAAATCCAGTTGGGACATCGAAGAGATATTCTTCGCTAAACGCTTTGGTTAGCGCTAATGGTAATTTAATGGTCACAAATTTTTCCGTGGGTGAGCCTAATTTAGGAGTACTTTTACCTTTTACTTTCATGAGACCATCACTGAACGTTACACCAAATAATAAGTATTCCGTAGAAAGAGTGGTTACTAATTTTTTGTAGGATGGAGCGGGAATGTCTTCCGAGATTGAATATTTTTCACCTGGTTTCCCAAAACGTTTGTCAGATGAAAAACCTATTTGAAGTGAATCCAGGATTTCAGAAATACTGCGAACGGTTTCAATTACACCTTCAACATGAACAGTTCCTGTTAAGTGTTCAGATAGGAAGAGATGCAAGAAGTTTAGATGCTCAAAACCTGCTTCGATTTTCCAATCTTTTTTCCCTACTTTTACCACGAATTGTTCTTTTTTGAACTCCCCAATACTATACCTGGAAAATGCATGATGAACATCCTCAGTTATTTTTTTCTCAACTACTTTTTTTAGAAAATTTACTGTCATAGTCACCACCTGGCACGTAGAAAATCAGGGTATATTATAAACATTCCGAAGTAGAGCGGGAAATAGAGCTTGGAAGTAGTCTTTGTGTGAAAGCGGGATTTTGGGACCTACACACGATTTTCAAGTCCGCTTTCACTGGAAATGAATTTCACTTCTTTATCAGTACAGGCTGTTTGGACTATATGGTATGGTTGACTCATGGCCGCTAAGGCCATACTTCTAGGGGTGATTGAAGTGGTATGAACATCAAGCGTATCAGGCGTTTCAATTATTTTTTCTATCCTGTCTGTCATGATGTACCTCTTCTAATTTAACATAATGGATTAGATGTGATAAAACAAAAATCCTAAAATCACCTACCCACCGTTCGCTTCCTCACTTCGCAGCGAGCTGCGGGGTACAAGATATGAACGTGTTCACATTCATATCTGTACAGAAAGACCGCAGTCTTTCTTGTATTCGGCGATTGTCAAAAAAACCGCCCACCACTGGTGATCACCCTTCGGGCTCAACACAAGAAATGGGTGTTCCCATTTCTGTTCAGATGGGGATGCACAAAGGGATATTCTTCCCTTTGGCACGCAGGAAGGAAAACTATCCTTCCTTCGAACTACCCCATCTTGCACCAGTGGCATGCTCGTCTAGTCACTACGTTCGTGTCTTGCCTGAAGGCAAGCAGCGTCACTTACGTTCCGGGGTTGCCTGTTGGCAACCTTCGCTCGGGGCGGTTTTTCGACCTTGCTTTTTCCACTCTAGGTGCTTCATTAAGCATGCAGTCACTTTGTTCGGCAGTTGCCTGCGGGCAACCACCACCAGTATACATGCAGTCACTTCGTTCCGCAGTTGCCTGTTGGCA
>CAYJTE010000105.1:3610-3909 GCA_964372965.1 uncultured Methanosarcinales archaeon | reverse complement strand
GTTGTGCTGGCTTTGTGGAAAATCTTCTGTAAAAAGGGTGCTCTTCTTATATTGAGTATGGCAGGCAATCAAAAAAAGGTTGCTTTAGGTTCAGGGTGCGCTTTTTGTACAGAGCTGTTGTGCTTAGGAATAAAGATTATGTTTAAACAAAATAAACTTAAAAAATGGCTTTGTTGAAAGGTTCGCCTTTGGTTAATGTTGTTATGAAGATGGAGAAAGAGAGGGTAAGATGGAGAACGAGGGTGTAAGATGGAGAACGAGGGTGTAAGATGGAGAACGAGGGTGTAAGATGGAGAACG
>CAYJTE010000105.1:0-3510 GCA_964372965.1 uncultured Methanosarcinales archaeon | reverse complement strand
AGGGTGTGAGATTGATTCGGATGGATGCTACTGAATTTTTTAACAAAACTTTAAAAATAATAATAGGATATTACTGGTTTACTTCTTTCTTTTTGGTCGAAGTTTTCTGCAATCGCAGCCACGGCATTTGATTTTACCTTGACTTACTTTGAGACTGGATGCACGGAGTTTTGCTTTACAGTTTCGACAGACAAAGATACCTTTTAAAATGCGGGCGGTTGCTTCTTCAAATTTTACCATTTTATGCTCCTGTTATTATGCGGTTCGTTATTTTTAGATGATCGTTTTAAATTTAGTTATTTTTTCTATTATGTATTTTTCACTTGTTTTATTATTTTGGTTCCGATCATGGTCCAATATAATATTTCTACTCCTTCACGCACATCTGCTTGAAGTTCTTCTGGAATGTCCATATCAAAGGTTTCGAAGGTTTCAGAGTCCATTACATTGGCTTTGGTTCCTGATACGGAGAGAACTTGGCCTGTTTTTTTTTCGATGATTGGTACTTCTACTCGATCATGACCCGGCATTACTACATTCCGCTTTTTACCATCTAATAAACCTACGGCCATTAGATTAACTTTGGCGTGACCGTGCTTTCCTGGTCTTGAAGTTGCGGTGTCAGTTATTTTACAAGGAGCATTATCAATGATTATGGTATCTCCCTTGTGCAGTGTTCCTACACTTACTAGCTTTCGTTCATCCATTATTTCACATCTCACTTACTTGTTGCTAAGCGGATATCTTTGTCTGTTACGGTTTTCCGTCCAGCATGTTCAGCAAGCTTTTTTGCTTCGGTTGCTATTTCGATTCCGTGCTGTTCGAGTAATTCTGCTAAGGCGATTTTGGCATCGTCGGAGACGCGGGCTACTCCTACTTGACGCATTATTTTATCCATGGCATTATGCGATAAGAAGGATTTATTACCCATACAAGCCAAAAATGGGCTTTCTTTTTTAAAGGTATCGAAAATGACCTTCTATTTTATGTTTAATTAGACATGTTGAGAGGAGGATGTTTGGTGATTTTATTGATAGTTTCTATTGTCTTATTGTAAAGGCTCAATATTTGAAGGAGCTTTCACGTTATATTTCTTTTGTGGAACTGAAAATGAATTTAAGGGGAGATGTGTATGGTTCTTATTCTGTGATATTAAATTTTAATCCTAAAACTGCTTATGATGCACTGGTTAAATCTTATGTTGGGCTGCAGTTGCTTGTTTTATCGCGAAGACCATGATGTTTTATCTCTTTTTTGTTAATGGGTGGTTTAGAAGAATTGTGATAAAAAAGTATTTTTGGAGTGTTGTTCAATGATAGGCAGTGTTCTTTTTTTATTGAGTTGCTGCTGTTGTTTGATTTTTTGAGCGAATAATGATATTTCTTTCTCGAGTTTTTGGGCTTCTGGGAATTTTTGTTCGTTTTGTTTAAATTCAGGTGAATGATACGAGTCTCTTGTTCCTTGGGTAGTGAATTTATGATATTTATGGAGCATTTCGTGGTACATGATAAAATCCAGAAATTGTTCAGGAGCTTCTTTGAATATAGAAGACATCATTATGGTATCTGTTTGGAGATTATAGTGTGCAAGTTTGCGGATCGAGTTTTGGCCCCATTTTAAATTTGGTTTTTCAATTTGATTTTCAAAAAATATTTTATTGTTGCGGTCAAATGAGAGTTCGAGGTACGGGTCGATATGTGTTTTTTGGGTTATTTGTGGCAGGGTTTTAAGAAAATGTTTATAGAGAGTGATGTTAATGGTTTTTAGTTTCTTTTTGAATATTTTTCCAAGTAAATTTTCAATGAGCCCTTGTACTATTTGGTTATCAATTTCTTTCCATTCTTCATGCAAAGTGATGTGAATTTTATGTTCTGTTAATCTGATATTGGCGTTAAATGGAGCAAGCCGACGATTATAGCTTATAATTGTTTGATATATAAATGGTTTACTTGGGTAAAGATTATGAAATGCTTTTTGTATTAGGTTCTCCGATTGAGAAATATGGTGTGGTTTCATTGATTCTTATTTTTCTCTTTTTTTGAGGTATCGTTCTATGGTTATATTCATATCTCCATCATTTTACTTATATCTTTGTTGTTCAATAGGGTTGTGATGTTATTGACTCAAGCATTTAATAAAGGTATTATCGCTGGGGGCTGTGTGACAATTGGGGGAAGTGTGACAATTGGGGGATGTTTGTGTTATTATTTAAGAAATGTTTTATTCTTATTTTTATGTGATCTGTTCTATTTCATTTAGCTATTTCAAATCTGAGTATCGCGGCGATTCCACCCATTTCTTTTAATTGTACTCCTTCTCTGGTTTCGGTGGATATTATTTTGACGTTTGATCCACCGTTTTGTGCTTGCTCGTCAAGTTTTAGAACCATGTCATCAGGTAATGATTCAGATAAGAGGAGAATGTCTACGGCGTTCATTTCAAGTGCTTGGAGAGTTTCTTTTTCTCCATAGGTTATCTTGTTTGGAAATTCACGGAGGATGTTAAAAAAGTTAAGCATGATTTTTTTCTCAGTTGATACCTCCTCTTCTGCGAGCAAGTCTTCTGATTTATCTAGTAATTCTTGCAGACCAAATTCTTCAGTGTATGAAAGGTCTTTTGTGCCTATTATTTTTCGTTGAAGGTCTCCTGTTAGATATTCGTGGTTAAGGAAATCGTTTATGGTGACTCCCGGCCCACCAATTATTATACCTTTTAGATTAGTTCCAAGTGGAAGAAATTGATCTTTCATGTAATCACATATTTTTTTGAAGTGATCTTTTAAGGCACCTTCGCGGAGTCTTGCGAAACGGGCAGCCGATTGTCCACCCGCTTTAAATTTTCCAGGCACTTCACTGTGGGTTTTTTGCAACACTTGCATGGTTTTTCCACGTAATAGTGCGATTGTGGCGTCTCGCTTGTCTAATACTACCAAACCATAGACAAGGTGGATTTGGAGCATGTCTTCTAAAATATCTGTTACAAAGTTCTTGTCACAGCGGTAAATACGGATGTTGAGAGGCATGGGGGGTTCAATTGACCAAGCACGGACATCGATTTTTCCTTCAGTCGATGCGATGTTTCCAGAAAATGCAGCAATTCCATTCGGAGGAGTTCGTCTATATTGTCTGAGGTGCTGGATCATTTTTTCAAGTGCCATTTGCACGTTCTTTTTAGTAATACTAGATTTGATGTTTGATGCTGTTCCGAGTTCTTCTTGGAGGTGCTGAGTGATTTTAGTTAATTCGTAATCTTTTGGGATATAAACTGATACAAACTCTGTATGCAAGGCTTTTTGCGCTTTTAGTTCAGCAATGATTTTTTTTAAACGTAGTTTTTCTTGAGGAGAGATGGCCATTTTAGATTTTTTTAGTTGTTTCTATATCTTTTTATATTCGTTGTCAAAAAAACCGCCCACCACTGGTGATCGCCCTTCGGGCTCAACACCAGTGGCATGTTCGTCTAGTCACTACGTTCGTGTCTTGCCTGAAGGCAAGCAGCGTCACTTACGTT
>CAYJTE010000104.1:1973-4026 GCA_964372965.1 uncultured Methanosarcinales archaeon | reverse complement strand
TGTTATTATTGTTATTGTTATTATTGTTATTGTTATTATTGTTATTGTTATTATTGTTATTGTTATTATTCTAGGGTTTCTATTGTTGGAGCAATGGGGGTAAGTTTGTGGTCAAATATCTCTGAGAGTGTTTCAGGTGATGGGGAGTTTAATTATTGGCATATTCCACTTATTGTCACCAATGCACTTAGTCTTACTCATGAACTGTTGCGTAATAATGCTTCCTATGATACATTCTTTCAAAAAAGAGTTGAGAATCCAATGAAAGCTATTTTGGGGTAGTATTCGATAATAGGAGATAGTTTTAGAGTCATTATTCTTCTCGCTTTAGACCCATGATTTCTACTTCGTTTTTGTTTATGGTTATTATTCTGAATGCGCATCCTAATTCCATTACCGCTTCAAGAATAGCCATGTGTTCTTTACCGGTCCCGGATGCGAAGTTTAGCGCGATTTCGAATTCCATTATTTTTCCACGTAATTCTTTTTTGATTTGCTCGCACATGGGGGTAGGGTCTTGCTCCGTGTTGATGGTTATTAATTTAGTGTTCTCGCCGGGTTTGAATGTGTCTTTTCCAAATTGATTGGTTATGAGATAGACATTCGTCCAATTATATGATTGAATTATTTTGTTGACTTCACTCCAGGTTCCTTTTCCAGTTGAGAGTGAAGCGATGAGTGTGGGCATAGATGTGGATGAATTGAGATAGTATAAAATGGTTGCGACTGTGCTGTGTTAATATGTTTTATACCTGATGAAAATGAGTTAAAAAAATAGTTGATGCTTATTTATGCTTATAAGTTGGCAAATACTTTTTTATCTTGTTCGATTGATCTGCTTATGAGTTCTCGGTCCATGTCTGTTAGTTTGAATCCAGTGCTTAGTTTTCCAAGTATATCCGGATTATAGAACCTGATGGCATTTGATAGAACGAGGATTTCGTCGTAGAGGCTAGCAGTGGTGCTTGGGAGAAAAACGTCAGCAATGTTGTCTGATCCTAGTCTTACTGGAATTTGAGCTACTAAAAAATCTAAAATTCTTGCAACACTGTTATGGGTTGGAGTTGCAATTGGCCGTAGTTGACGCATGGAGAGAGCAGCTGTAGGGCAGGATATCACTCCTATGTTATATTCTCCAAGATTGTTGACCATTGTTTTAAATCGGTGTTCATCGTACGCTGATGGGGATATTACATGCACTGCCCATACTGATGGTTCGTTTTCTGTAATTTTGGGTGAACCCAACCATCTTACAGATTGAATGAGGGTTTCGGTTCCTTTTTCGCGAGGGTCATTAGCCTGATCAACATGATAATGTACTGGTTTATGCGATTCAATTGCGAGTTGTAATGTTCTTTTGAAATGGTTGTCAAATCCGATGTGGTTCGGGTTATATGCTTTATCATCACGTTCTGGTAGTAGTCCAAGAAAGTCTGCTTTTTTTACTGCTTCTACAAACAGTTCCCATCGCTGGGGTTCGGAATCTTTAAATCCAAAAATAGGGTATGCTCCCACTCTAAAGTCTATTTCATGTTTCTTTTCTTTTTTTAATTCTAATGCTACTTCTAAGGCTGTTAAACCAACATTATCACAAGAAACATCGATGAATGAGTCTGCTCTTTTTGTTCCAATGTTTATCATTATATCAAGGTTTGCACCCATACGGCTTTTCAAGTCAGCTTGATCGTAGGCAGGACCTCGATGTAAGTCGCCGGTTAGGTTTTGTTTGACACGCAGTGGATAACTCGATGCTTCAACTGGATCCATGTTGACATGTTCAAGATATTTTCTGGAGAGGGTTGATGATCTATCCAGATGAAGGTGGGAGTTGAATAAACCACCGTATTTTTTGACGGCACTTTCAAGCAACTGATAGAATTCTGATTGTGGTATCATGGGTGGTTTTGTGGGAAGTTGTGTTTATAATAGTTTATCACTCCTACTTGATCACAATTTAAGGAGGATAATATTTCTTGCTTGAAAAAGACTTCTTTGTACTCATTATTTCCATAAAGGTTAAAAACCGTTCTCACTTTTTTTTATTTTTATTGCC
>CAYJTE010000104.1:0-1873 GCA_964372965.1 uncultured Methanosarcinales archaeon | reverse complement strand
GAATTGAGGTATGGAATTGGAATATTTTGATTGTGTAGTATGTGTTGGTGATTATCTATGAAAACGTTGGTTATTGGTCAGATTCATCCTGAGGCTTTGGCTCTTCTTAAAAATAGAGTGTCAGTTATTTCTATGAGTCAAGCGGAGTTTGACGTTGTCGATACTATGGACTGTGAAGTGGTCGTGTTTCGGACGTTTAATCCTATGCATAAAACTCAACTTGATAAGATGCCACGTTTGAAGTATGCGATACTTTGTAGTGTGGGGATGGATAATTTGGATGCGTTCGAGATGAAACGTCGAGGAATCGAGCTCATTGTTGTTCCTGGGACGAATGCAAATAGTGTTGCAGAACATGTGTTGTATTTGTTGTTTGCGTTGCTTCGTCAGGATCCTAAACGGCCGTTTGCTGAATTACGGGGAAAAACAGTTGGTATTTGTGGTTTTGGGGCTGTTGGTAAGTTAGTTGCGCGCAAATTGAAAGAGTTTGAGTGTCGTGTTGTTGCGTATGATGTTGTTGTGCAAGATCCTGCAGTTGTTTTAGAGTTAGGAGTGACTATGGTTTCATTTGAGGAGATTTTTTCACAGTGTGATATTGTGTCACTTCATGTTCCATTTATGAAAGAAACTCAAGGACTTGTTGGTGAGAAGGCATTTTCTCTGATGAAATCGGGTTCTTTTTTGATTAATACTTCGCGGGCGGAGATAGTTGATGAACATGCGTTACTTTCTTCTCTTCACCGATTTCGAGGTGTTGGTCTTGATGTGTATTCAGAAGTGCTTGCGGTCGGTTTAAAAAATGGTTCGGCAGTGTTGTCACATGTTATTTTGACTCCTCATGTGGCAGCGCAAGGGGAAGATTCATTTCGTGCGCAATGTGTTCGGCCAGTTGAAGAGTTTTTGAAGAAAATCTGAAGTAGGTTTTATTGATAGTGTATCTTTTCGATTCGTGAGCCCAGATAACTTTTTCTGCTACTATATTTCTAGTGTTATGGGTGGTTAGTTCAATTCTTCTTTATTTCTTTTTATCTTCTGAGTTCATTAGGTTTTCTGTTATCAACCAGTTTTTTACTTCTTCAATGAGTTTCGGGAGTGATTCTATTACAAAAAAATGTGGTTGTTCAAATGAGTAATTATAATCTGTTTTGGCAACGTCTTTGATTTTAAATGGTTTGATTATTCTTTCACCAGTCATGGCGTTGGTTAAATCTTTGATACCCCCTAGGAGTCCTGCGCCAAAGGCTTTGATTTGGTATTGTTTTGTTTTTGGGTCCTGTTCTTTGATGAGTCCGTATTCAATGGAGTACCAGTAGAGTCTATTTAACGCGGTTAGTTGGTTTTCCGTTGCGTTTTTAGATGCTTTGCCTATGATTGTTTGTAGTTCAATCACTTCTGGTGATGTGAACATAGGAACGTGTCCGAGTACTTCGTGTACGATGTCTGGCTCGGGGGTAAAGAAAGGGTTACTTGGATGTCTAATATATTGTGTGCAGAGCATGGTTTTGTTCGCGATTTTTTCTAAAAATTGGTGTGGTAGAACTAAACCGTGTATTGGTTCTAATTTGAAGTTGTGAGGAGTTAATTTCTGGTTTAGGTCTCGAAGTTGGGGAATTTGGTTGGGTTGGATATGTATCTGCTTTCTTCCTTCAAGATATATTTTGCAAGCCCATTTTTGGTGAAGAGGGCTGATTACTTCGTTTATCTTTTTCCAGATCTCATGTTCTTCTTTGGAATATTTTACTAATGGAATTTCTGTAAGGTTTTTGGTGTGGAAATCGAGTGCGCTTTGGATTATTTTGGTTCTTCTTTCTCTATAGGCTTGGTCTTGTGCTCCTGGGTGGTCTAGGTCGAGGATGGGGAGAGTTTCTATTTG
>CAYJTE010000103.1:0-4095 GCA_964372965.1 uncultured Methanosarcinales archaeon | reverse complement strand
AAGAAGTTTGGGACGAACTAGTTTCGTGATGCGAACCAGTTTCGGGATAACACAGTAAAAAGAGCTCAGTATCACCTTATCAAATAACACCAAAATGAGCCAAAATGGAATCAAAATAAACTCTTGCATATTCAAAATACCTGTCTTACTTAACACTAATTGGCACAAACATTTAAACAGCGCTTCCAATTTAACCACACTGTGGATAGCGCAATGAGGTAGTGAACACCAACTGATCCCAAATGATGAACGGAAAGTAACTTCCAAGCGCCCATAAAACCATTACACCAAGCTATCTGAAACAAACCATGATTGACCCCCACGATATCAAATATTCCGATCTTATATCCTACAACACATTTGACTATTACGTTGATTACCTCACACCCACTATCACCTTTCTAAAAGTTGGTATGCATCCAACCACAAAATCTGGTTTAGAACAAATGTTATATCATTTTCAACAGATCAAACCCCTTCTTCCCGATAGTCCAGAACTACGAGCATACCACACATTAGCTTTACATCTCATTAAACAAAAGATAGCACTATCTAGTTCGCTCCAAAAAAGATTTCTAAATATATTCCAAGAGTACTACTATCACTACTTCCAACAATAATACTTCCAACAATAATACTTCTAACAATAATACTTCCAACAGTGATCATTTTCATCTCTCACGAGCCAATTCCAGAACAGCACAATCATTAAATACTCCAAAATCAAAAATAAATCCATGCGCATAACCAAATATCCTCAGTCCTGTCTTCTCATCGAAACCAAAAATAAAAGAATTCTTGTTGATCCTGGATACATCAACTTTAACCCTGATTGGCTCTCCACAGTCTGGTCTAAAATTGACATCATTTTAATCACCCATAAACACACCGATCACTGTCATGAAGAAGCCATAAGACATCTCCAGAGTAAAGGAACTCCCATCCTTGCCAGTAAAGAAGTATCAAACGCGTATCCAAACCTCAGAGTACAAATAATAAAAGCAGGTGACTCTCTAAATTCCGCCGGCCCAAAACACCCAGAAGCAGGAATTAAAATCGAAATCACCAGAGCAGTTCACGGCTACCTTTCTTCACTAAAAGGCGGAAGAGAAATACATGAAAACATCGGATTCATAATTGATGATGGATCCAAACGATTGTACATCACATCCGACACCATTGGTTTCCCAAACGAATACACTTGTGATATCATAGCGATCCCCGTGAGCAGCCACGGCCTCGTATTTGGACCCTACGATGGCGCACTATTCGCCAAAGACACGAAAGCCACACTCGCCATCCCCATTCATTGTGATAATCCAAAATACCCTGCTGACATTGAAACGGTAAAATCCGAATTTGACAAAGTACAAGTAATGTACAAATTTCTCCAAATCGGAGAGAGTATTGAAGTCTAATTTTCTAATGCCCCAAAAAGTCTCTACCCAAAAATCCGTTTATGTGTTACATCGTCTTCTTCTGCTCGTTTAACTTTCTCAACAGCGAGAACAAAGTCTTTTTGCGTAACATGATCCCTATTTTCACGAATCGCAAAGAAGCCCGCCTCCGTGCACACCGCACGGATTTCTGCCCCTGAAAAATCAACCATCAACCGAGAAATAATTTCCACATTAACCTTTTGCATTGACATTTTACGTGTATGCACTTTGAAAATTTCCAATCTTCCATCTTCCGAGGGAAGACCAACCTCAACTAACCTATCCAGTCTGCCTGGCCTGATAATTGCCGGGTCCAAAATATCCAATCTATTTGTCGCCCCAATAATCTTAACATTATCGAGCGGTTTAAATCCATCAATTTCAGCAAGGAGTTGCATAAACGTACGGTTCACTTCCCGTTCACCAGATGTACCTGTATCCATACGTGTCGCAGCAAGCGAATCAAGTTCATCAATAAAAACAATAGATGGCGCCTTCTGACGAGCAAGCGCAAAAATATCTTTGACCAGCTTAGCACCTTCCCCAATAAACTTTTGAACCAGTTCAGACCCCACCACTTGAATAAATGTGGCATTAGTACTATGTGCAACCGCCTTCGCAAGAAGAGTTTTCCCCGTACCAGGAGGACCATAAAGTAACAACCCCTTAGGGGGCTGTATCCCAATTTTCTCGAACAAATGGGGTTTTTTAAGAGGCAACTCAATAACTTCCTTTACTTCTTCAACTTCAGCTTTAAGACCCCCAATTTCTTTCCAACTCTCATTAGGTTTTTCAATAATAACATATTTCTCAACTTCATAATTATTATTCACATCAACCTTATCCACCACATTAAGGGATTTCTGATCAACGAGAACCGCATCCCCCGCCTGTGCATTTTTCACATCTTTACCAATATAAACCAGAAATTTATTTCCATTTGGAAGTTTAATAACTGCCTTATTTTGGGGAACAAGACTAATAACATCAGCAACCAGAAGCGCTGGTTTTTTCAGATTTGCAAGTTCCGTATTAACATTATTAAACAACTCTCTCAGCATCGCTGACTCTTCTTCAAGACGCTTAACATGAGCAAGGAGCATTTTATTCTGCTCCTCAACCTTCGTAATCGCACTCTTTGAAATACCCATATCTGCAATAGGAGAAAGTACACCAAACTCAGTAGTTTCAGAAAAAATCTTCTTAGCATCCTCTTTAGCCATATGCTCGTAGAAAATGAAGTGCTATATAAAGCTTCGTAGACCAAAAAACCCTACCCTCTCCTCAAAAATACCATTATTTAGTGCTCAACCACTATATCCACCCAAGGTTCAAATATTGTAGTCCGCTTTCCACTTGTTGTAGTATTTACATATGTAACAGTAACATACCCCGAGCAATAAGGAAGCACCAACAACTCATTTGTAATATACTCCTCCAAAAAACCAAACAACAAAATTCGTTTTTGGACCGTCTCCATAGTAAACTGAAACGGGATCCTATCTCCTCGTTCTTTAGCGGTAACCGAAATTCCTTTCCCCGGAACATACAATGAACTCTGTGACCCACTCAGCGATCGATGCTCGTAGAACCACTGCGGACGCGCACAAGATGATACATCAACATCAAATCCTCCATGATCACGACTAATCTCACCCCTACTCTCATGAAACACAATTTTCGAACCAGTAAATGAAGCTCTCGGCACATAACTAATCATCCAGGTCGAACCTATAAAATATTTACCCGTATTCGCAAAATCAAGTGACACAAGCTCTCCCCCTTCACAAAATATATTCTGACTTGCATCCGCTGCTCGACCCACAAACAACGGCCGTGTAAGCGGCAATCTCAAATCTGGTTCATATAGAATCAAAGTTCCATTTTTATTGTAAGAAAACAACCCTGCTTCTAGAGTATACGTCTCAATGCTTTGCATACCCCCCCCAAGCAATAACACTATTTATAGTAGTGCTCTATATTTTTCACCCTCACAAAAGCGTCTCAAGCAATTCTTTCAGCTGAAAAAAATCTGTGAAATGGTGATCTACATGTGCTCTCAAATCGGCCCGCTTTAGATTCATTCCAACTCGAACACCAGCCTCCGCCCATCCATAAATATCGTTTTCATGATCCCCCACAAACAACGTCTCTAATCGACTAACCCCATATTTATCCTGCAGTTCTCGCATCCGCTGGCCTTTCGAGTCAAAAAAAACATGAGTAGTCCCGGTTCCCGTAAACCGTCCTTCTAAATTAACATGCACTACATTTGAATAATGAAAATGCAAGTTCAAATCCCGAATCATATATTCCGCAATAAAATGCGATCCTCCGCTCACAAAACCCGCATATACTCCTTTTCCCACCGCATATTTCATACATTCAGCAAAACCCGGAGTATAAGGAGGAGGCAAAATTTTGTCCAAAATCGGCTGAACTAAATGACCTTTCAAAATCTCTTTATTTCGCATTCCCCATTCTTCCCACAAATGTGGTTTACTGGAATAGCGCGCAATCGCATCTTGCCACGCTTCCCAATCAACATGAAATCCAATAGCATCCCATGTAGATTGAAACTCTCCATGGGGATACTGCACAGCGGTTCCATCAATATCGCTAATTAATAGCTTAATTGTCATATCATCTAAAATTA
>CAYJTE010000102.1:0-4195 GCA_964372965.1 uncultured Methanosarcinales archaeon | reverse complement strand
CACAGCATTTTCTTGTCGTTTTTTTAACCATAAGCTTTTAAAATGGGATGTGTTTTGAGATCTTGAGAGAGAAAAAATGAAATGAGGTCCTTCCGGGTCTCTCATGTACGGAAGGGGAGTTGAAAAAAATGAGTGAAGTTTTTATTTCCGAGAGGGAAGTTGTAATCCCTGGTGAAAAGTTAGCTGAGGGTATGGATTTTTTGCCTGGCGAAAATACCTATCGAGACAATAATAGTATTTATTCGAGGGTTCTTGGAATTGTAGGGATGTCTGGCCGAGTACTTAAGATCACTCCTCTTGCAGGTCCGTATGTTCCACGCATTGGTGATCGAATTATTGTGAAAGTATTTGATATTACGATGAGTGGATGGAGAGTGGATACTAATACTGCGTACAGTGCAATTTTAAATGTTCGTGATGCGACAACACGCTTCATTAAAAAAGAAGAAGATCTTACTCAAATTTTGGCTATTGGGGATTATATTGTGGTTAATATTATTAATGTTACTTCGCAAAACCTTATTGATGTTTCTATGCGTGGTCCTGATCTTTGTAAAGTGGAAGGTGGACGTATTATGTCTATTAATAGTATGAAGGTTCCTCGTGTTATTGGTAAAGCGGGATCTATGATTGCGCTTCTGAAGGAGAAGACTGGATGTGAAATTACGGTTGGGCAAAATGGTCTTGTTTGGCTTAAAGGAACTCCTGAAGGAGAACATAAGGCTGAGCGAGCAATTAAATTTATTGAGGCAAAATCACATCTTGAAGGTTTAACTGAGAAAGTACAAACATTTCTTAGTTCCTAATACTGAGAAAAAAGATATAATAGGTTATAATTATGGCATATACACAACGTCTTGATGGTCGTAAAATTGATGAACTTCGTCCAATGGATGCGAAGGCAGGAGTAATTCCTAATGCAGTTGGGTCTGCATATTTTAAAATAGGTAATACTTTTGCGTATGCGGCGGTGTACGGGCCGCGTGAAATTTTTCCACGCTTTTTGGCTAATCCTAAAAAAGGCATTTTGCGCTGTCATTATGCGATGATGCCGTTTAGTGGAGCGGGTGAACGTGTTCGCCCAGGTGGATCAAGACGTTCGCAGGAGATATCAATGGTTATTTGTGCGGCGCTTGATCCGGTGGTTGATCTCTCAGCGTTTCCAAATGCTGTAGTGGATGTTTTTATTGATTTTCCTCAAACAGATGCGGGTACGCGCTGTGCGGCAATTTGTGCAGCGTCGATTGCGCTTGCGGATGCGGGTATTCCCATGAGAGATATGGTCTCTGCGGTTGCGATGGGTCAAGTTGATGGGACGGTTGTTGCTGATTTGAACTATGGGGAAGAGTCATATCCAGCTGTTGTTTCTGATATTCCAATTGCGATGATTGCAAATACTAAAGAGATTACGCTGCTCCAAATGGATGGTGAGATTGCTAAAAAGGATTTGATGGTGGCAATTGAACTTGCTAAAGTTGCTACACAGAAAATTTATGAATTACAAAAGAAGGCGCTCAAGGAACGCTTTCTTAAGGAGTGATTACTATGATTGTCGTTAATACAGAAACAATTCGAAGTCTTGCTAAGGAAGGTAAGCGTATGGATCTTAGAGGTATGACTGATTATCGTAGTCCGATTACTATTGAACTTGATGTATCATGGACTGCTGAGGGTTCTGCTCGTGTTACTATGGGTGAAACAGTAGTTATTGCGGGTGTTAAGCTTGCGATGGAGAAACCATATGCAGATACTTCTGATGAAGGTGGTATTATGGTTAATGCGGAGCTTCTTCCACTCTCGAGTGCGGAGTATGAACCTGGTCCTCCCGGTATTAAAGCTGTTGAACTTGCCAGAGTTATTGATAGGGGTATTCGTGAAGCCAAGGCTATTGATCTTAAGAAATTATGTATTAAAGCGGGGGAAAAAGCGTGGTTTATTACTGTTGATATTATTACTATTAATGATGCTGGAAATCTCTTTGATGTAGGGGGTCTTGCGGCTCTTGCGGCTCTGCGGTCAGCTCGTTTTCCGGTTGTTGATGAGAAGGGTGCAATTGATTATAAACATAAGACTGATGTTAAGATTCCTATGGTGAAAGAACCTCTTCCAATTACAGTATATAAAGTAAATGGGCAACTTATGATGGATCTGAGTGTGGCTGAAGAGAAAGCAGCTGAGGCGAGACTTACAGTTGGGTGCGATGCGCAGGGTATTATATCTGCTTTGCAAAAAGGTGGTCTTGCACCGCTTTCTGCTCAGGAAGTTGATCGTATTATTGATATGGCAGTTGAGAAGAGTGTGTTTTTGCGGGATGTACTTGATAAACATGTCAAGAAGTAAGGATGTTAGTTGGTATGAAGATACATTTGGTGAATATATATGGTAAAAATACAAGAGAAGGCGGAAATTACAGATTTTACAAAGTATGAGAAAGCCCGGATGGTTGGATCGCGTGCTCTGCAACTGTCTATGGGAGCTCCGTTTCTTGTGAAGCTGTCAAATGAGGAGTTAAAGAAGATTAACTATGATGTTATTGAAATTGCGATGAGAGAGTATGTTGAAGGAGTTTTGCCAATAACGGTTCGAAGATTAAAGACAAATTAGTTAGTTTTTTAGTTTTGTTGAAAAGTTTGCTTTTTGGGTGGTGTTGGTGTTTATTTGTAATGTGTGCTTAGGATATTGTGATGCAAAATGTTGTTAGTGAAGAGAAATTGAACAAGTACTTTTCGGTTACTCAGGAGGCACTTGACATGGCAAAGGGTGCGTTTGATCCGGCTCGTATGGGTGATGCGGCTGATTTTTTTGATATGGCATTTCGTTATTTTTCTGATGCGAGGTTTTTTGCGGATACTAGGAAGGATTATGTTCTGGCGTTTGCAGCTCTTAATTATGCACATGGGTGGTTAGATGCGGGTGCTCGGATTGGTTTATTTCAGGTTAAGGATAGTCGGTTGTTTACAGTGGATGAAGAGTGAGTTTCCTTTATTTACTTTTGGTTCAAAAAGGAGGGCTGAACGGATTTTTTAGTGTGATTGTTTCTTTTTAATTTAAGCGGATAGTTAGTTTTCACTGTCAAGTACTAAATGTTACAAAAGGTTTATAAATGAGGGTAAATTTGAGAACAGTATCATTGTAATATTAGTGATATGGTAATATTTGATGTTACTGTAGCTTAAAAGAGGGATTCTTGAAAGCATTGTTTTATGCTTTTGGTGTAAATAGGAGGGATAGGGGTTGTAATTGGAGGAAAACCCATGATAGTACAAAAGGATTTTTTGAACAAACTGAAGGATTTTGGTCTGAATTCGTACGAAAGTAAGCTGTGGATTGCGCTCCTTTCTCGTGGTGTATCAACTGCGGGGGAGTTGTCTGATATCTCAAATGTTCCACGTTCAAGAACTTATGATGTTTTAGAGTCACTTGAGAAGAAAGGATTTATTATTGTTAAAGTTGGTAAACCTATTAAGTATTTGGCTGTTCCACCTTCTGAAGTAATCGAGCGTGTTAAAAAGAAAGTTCATGAAGAAGCTGAAGTTCGAAATACAATGCTTACTCAGCTGAAGGATAGTGAGACTATTGGACAATTAAATACACTTCACGTTGAGGGAATAAAGCTTGTTGATCCTACGGATAGATCGGGTGCGTTTCGTGGTCAAGATAAATCATATGAACATCTTGGGACTATGATTAAAAATGCGAAGAAAAGTATTACTTTGATGACTTCTAAGAGTGGTGCTGAAACCAAACTTGAGGCTCTTAGTGGTCATCTTCGCCGCGCAGTTAAAAATGGGGTTGATGTTCGCGTTTCTGTTCCAACTAGTGCATCCAAAGAGACAGTTGATGCATGGAATGCAATTGGTAAAGTGAAGAAGCATACAGGTTCAAATGCACGTTTTTGCGTTGTTGATAATAAAGAAATTATGCTTTTTTTAACTGATGACGAGAAAGTACATCAAAGTTATGATTGTGCGGTGTGGGTTGAAGCTCCCCATTTTGTTGATTATTTTGGTTCCATGTTTGAACGTGAGTGGAAACAGAAATAGGACTGAGGAGTTTGTATTATTTTGATGTGTATAGGTGACAAAATGATATGGCAATATATACTTACAAAATATCTTTAATCTATTATTTTAACTAAACCTATTATTTTAACTAAACCTATTATTTTAACTAAACCTATTATTTTAACTAAACC
>CAYJTE010000101.1:2227-4213 GCA_964372965.1 uncultured Methanosarcinales archaeon | reverse complement strand
CTTTTACAGGGAACCCTTGGTGGAATTGGCTTTTGGATATTTGGCGTGCCTTCACCCATATTTTGGGGTTTATGTATGGCACTTTTCGCGCTTATTCCCTTCCTTGGAACAGGAATCATCTGGCTCCCTGCCGCCGTCTTTATGATAATGCAAGGTTCCTTTCAAGATTCTTCCATTATTGTAGCAAAAGGTGTTGGTCTCTTTTTCTACAGTCTAATCCTCGTATCTGGCGTTGATAACTTTCTAAAGCCCAAAATTATGGGTGGTGCAGCCAATATTCATCCAGCAATAATCATGATTGGAATATTTGGTGGGCTCCTTCTCTTTGGTCCATTTGGTGCAATTGTCGGACCATTCCTCCTCGCAATGACAATCATCCTTCTTGAAGAACTCGTATTACAAAAAAAATGCATCCACACAAAATAACCCAAGAGAACCAACCATCCATCTACATTTTCAAATCAAATAAGCAGGAATCTTCGTCCCCTAGGGCGGGAATACAAGACAGGATAGATCAAAGGAAGGATAGATCAAAGGAGGGATAGTTTTTCTTCCTGCGTACCAAAGGTAAGAATATCCCTCTGTGCCATCCTTCTTGCGTGTACAGACATAAAATGTTCCTCTTATTTCTTGCAGCCCCTTTTCAGATTTTTCTTCAAAAAAGAAAAAGACCACTAATTTACTATCTCTGCGAATAATCAACTAATTTCTGTAAATAATCATGTAAATTAATTTCTGCTGGAACGTGACGAAGCACATGACCTGGAATCTTTATTTGCACCGTCCGAAACAGTGTATCCCAAATATTGTGTGACACCTCAATAGAAGAAATCGAGTTATAGAGCACCTTCTCCTCACCAAGTTCCATCCAGCTACGAAAAAATACATATTCTTTCTCTGCCTTCTTTACTGACAAATACATTGAAACTCCAATTAACCCAGAAACAAACACCAACGCCACAATTTTGATCATAGTTTCATCAGCGGCATTCAAATCAAGTAATATCACATTAACAAGAACACCCACATAAAAAACCGCTCCGAGCACTAACATCAATATCAACTTGGGCACAAGAAACCGAGCTCGCACAACTGGGACCCTATACTTGGCTTGTTCATAAAATACCATGTTCTTACTATCTCATGAAGGTTTATATGTTTTATGCGATAATCTACTTCCCATCATCACCTATTTGCACTCCGTCTCTCTCCAAACTAACTTACACTCTCTTAAAAGAAAGCTTTAAAAGAAACACCACCAAAATCAAAGGCAAGGGCTCGTGGTCTAGCGGCTACACAAAAATATGCGTCATTTTCTGTCGCAGTTGTGCTGCATATGACATTTCGTTGACGAGATCATCTCAAAATCGAAAGGATCCCCGGTTCGAATGATAGTACACTTCAATTGTATACTATCCTAATGTCCGGGCGGGCCCATATTTATAATTTACTTTTTTCCACCCGTGGTTGCAAGACAGAATCGCTGTTCTGTCTGCACAGAAAGGAAACGAGAAAACAGGAAACTACCCGTTTCTGATCAGAAAATCTCTGTTTTTCTTGAATACTCTTGAATACAGTCGTTTCCGTATTTCTTGTAGTGGGCTTTTTTTGACTATAATTTTTATAGTGCTAGGTTTACGTTATAAATTGATACCTCCAAAAAATGAAACAACTCCCCCACACCAAACTCGACCCGGAAACCGAATTTTTTAATAGTCTTTTAGAACTCCATCATGGTAAACCTGTCAAAATAAAATTACAGCAACTCTCCAAAAATATTTCTTGGGCACAAGGGTACCCCAAAGATCGTACCTCATTTTGGAATGCTGAAAGTTTCATGTGGAAATATAAAATCGAAAAAGAAACACGAAAATTCATACAAACAGAGCTGCTCAAAATACTTTCCCCCAACCAATCACCATCTAATTTCTCAACTGGTAACCCCCGAGTTTCCTCCCGAGTTTCTCAAAAAAAATCCCCTAAAAC
>CAYJTE010000101.1:0-2217 GCA_964372965.1 uncultured Methanosarcinales archaeon | reverse complement strand
AAAATATATTGATGTTTGCTGTTGTGAGTTTAGCTATATCCCTTCTGTTGGTTTTGATATCTCTCGAAAAATGCTTTACTTGAATGATACTCTCACCCAAAAAGTTGCAGGTGACGTAGAGCAGCCGCTTCCGTTCAAAGCGGAAGAATTTGACAGCGCAACTGCAATATTTCTCCTAAATTATATAAGCAACCTCTCTCTATCGGTATCCGAAATAAAACGTATCTTAAAACCACACGGAAAATGTATTGTAGTACTCTCAAAAAACCCAGTTAACAAAATCCATCAGCAGCAGGAAAAACAAAATCTTACAAAAAGTGCATGGAAAATACAACTTCAAAAACACTTTCACGTCACCCTCGAAGAAAAAAATGGTCTTTTCTTCTTCATCTGCACTAAATAATCTGCTTCCCAAAACCTTATAAACCAAAATCCCCCTCCAAATCTGAAGATAATCCTTAAGTACTTACTCCGCAACCCAACACGTGATTATCCACAACAGAGGCCAAGATGTCATTAAGTAAATCAGATCAATCAATAATCTCAAACAGATCAAAACTTCTCGTCCAGCACGGCTTCATCAAATCAGATAAAAAAGACAATTACCTCCTCAACAAAAAAACCGGACTCTACGAACCGCTAGAAGGAGAAGAAATAAAAGGTGATGACGCTGATGAAGAAATCATTGAACTTCTTCCCAATTCATTCCATGAAATATATTCCAAAACCGGATTTCCCAAATCAGCAAAAACTCAAAAATTACTCTGGGAAACATACGAGTTATCAATTGAAGAACCATATTTTTGGATATTAGATGTATTTCGCGACAACGTACCTAATGTCATAAAACTCGAAGACTCATTTGCCGCCGCCGAAAACAGCGCCGTATTTGGACACACTCAACAACGCCTTGGCGCCCAGCAAGATCGCGTGTCCCAACTTCTGGCAACCACCGGAAAAATGATCAAAGAACTTTTCCAAATGCTTCGCGAATTAAGAATCATTGATGAACGCTTAGCGTACTATAACGAAGTTCTCGACGAAGTCGCAGAAAAAGAAGACAAAATAACAGGTGAAAAAAGACAAAAATCTCTCGGCGAACGAAAAAAAGGAGCTGAAATAACACTCAAAGGAATTTTCGTCGATCTCGTTCAAGGCGGCGGAAAAAGTCCTGGTTCTGTCTATGGAATGTCTCAGTCCCTCGAATACATCACCCTTCCTGATCTCTTCTTCGATGCGCCTCCATTTAAGGACACAACAGAAATGGAAGAGCACGTAAAAAAACTTGGAAAAGATTTTAACCAAAACGTACTTCGTGTTCTCCTTCGGCACCTCAGACAATACCTGGAATGGAAAAAAATGACTGGAAAAGAGCATCAAAATCGAAAAGATTTCTTACTCAAATATTTAACCCAGCATTTCGAAATCATCAAAATGTATCTGCAATGGCTAAAACCATATCTGAGAAACACCGGAAAACTCGCCATGAAAGATAAAAATATGGACTCCCCTGATTTAGTAAGCGCCTTTGACGGAAGTATGCTTGACGTAGAAATTCTAGGAAGCATCCAGAAAAAACGTGATGTCAATGCGTATGTCTGCGTACTCGCAACTTTTCAATATAAAACCCGAGCCGAGTTAAAAACCCAAGCTGAAGGATACAACCGTGGCCCAGTACATATTGGCCGTGTTGAAATATATTTACGCGCCTACGGCTGGACCAAAGAACAAATGAACCAATACCAAAGACTCAAAGAACGGGAAACCATGCTCTATCTTGGCGCAGTCGCAGGACCAGTTGTAAGCGCCATGGACGAAATTCAGCCCCTACTTGACAAATATCTCGCCGAAGCCAAAGACCCCATGAACAAAACAGAAGAAGAGACCAAAGAAGAAAAAAAGAAAAAAACAAAAAAGAAAACTCTCATGCAACAAATGTTTGGTGATTTTTACAATTCCTCTTCACAGAACAAATCATCTTCTCCCAAAAAAATCAAAAAAGAAGAAGATGAACAAAAAGCCGCACTTAAAGCGGCTGCCATTGGCGCTATATTCACTGTTTGGAATGCCCATCACAACTTCAAAAAATCTCACCGTATGACTGCGTGGTAGTCTTCCTCTCTTCCCCTTCTTGCCCTATTCTAATTAAGCAGTAATAAATTTGCGCAAAATCTCCTAAAACCTTTAATAGTATCCTCCCTTCTATCTCTATAATGG
>CAYJTE010000100.1:0-4214 GCA_964372965.1 uncultured Methanosarcinales archaeon | reverse complement strand
TGTAACTCTTGAACAAGACTCGGATCTAATTTTTCCGTTGAAATGCGTGTTCCTTGGTCAAGCACGATGTATCCAGTTAAACTTGCTGTCTGATCGTTATAAAAGGAAACTCCAAATATGATAGCTATTAGTAGTACAGATACAGTTACAAAGACTTTTTTCCGAATCATCTCTTTTTAGGAGATAGTGTCTTATTTTGGTATTTAAACCTTATGTGCATGACTACGGCGATAATTATGAGAATACTGGCGAAGGTGATGATGAATAGTGGTTTGTGGTTTGATGCGGCCCTTTTTATGTTTGAGAATATGGCAAGTCCAACTAAGGGTGTTTGATCTTTGATTGGATCTTCGGTTTCGCCGGCTTGGCTTTGGGCGTTGGTGTTTGTTTGGTCGCCTTGTGTTTGAGAATTTAAACTTGTGTCTATTATTTGGGATGCCTGATTGGGACTTGAACTACTCGATGAGGATTCTTGTGAGGTGGTGAGAGACACAGTTGGTTCGATTTTTACTTCTTTTTCACTTTCAATTATGGGGGTAGCAGGAGTTGTGGTTTTTGATGAACTTGATACGCCACCGCCACCACCGCCACCACCGCCACCGCCACCGCCACCACCACCGCCGCTTGAACTACTTGAGCCGCCAGAAGAGCAGGTGTTGTTACATGATCCACCACAGTCAGAACCAGTTTCGTCGCCATTTTGTGAACTGTCTGAACATGACGCGCTGGTGAAGGTGAATGTTGAGGAGTTTATGTGTGGTGTTGTGGCGTTATCAAGTAGGGTGAATGTAAAATTTGTGGGAGTGAGTCCAGGAGAAGCAATTACCCAGGAACAGGATTTTGAAGTGCTGTTTATGGTTGTGCAGGTCGGTGTTTGAAGGGTATTATTGTAGGTTAAATTGGTATCGATTATTCCGCTGTAATCTGTGATGTTGGCTTGTATAGTTTGGTTGTGGTCGCGTTCAATATGCAAACTGGTGGTGTAGGAGAGTGTATCAATATGGGGGGGGAGAGTGTCACTTACGTTTACATTATTGCTGAGAGAGATGTTTGATAGATTGCCCTGAATTTGAAAAGTGATATTGTATATGCCGCTGTTATTTGGAAAATATGTTGTTGAGGTGGTGGTTGAAACTGTGAGGTTATTGACTTTCCATCTAAATGATTGATTGTCGTTTAGGGGATTTGTGACTTGTGCTTGGAGGGTGATTAATGATCCGAGTTCATGGTTAGTGTTGTTTAATGGACTTAGTATGCTGGTGTCGTTACCAATGTTAATGTTAAGTTGGTATGGAAGGTTGGACCCGTCAGTTATGAGATTGAGGGTTTGGACTAGAAGCCATACTATTGAATACCCGGGAGAGTATGAGATTGTCTCAGAAGCAGTACTGGTGGTAGACGATGATAACTGCGATCCGGTGGAGTTGTAGAGATAGAGATCAAGGTCGTCGAGGTTATTTGTCCAACTTACATTAAGTGAGACGTTGGTATTTGTGAGATTAAATGCGTAATATATTTTATCACCGCAGGCGGTGTTTGCGCAGGTTGAACGTTTTTTATCTACAGTTGCACTAAATGTTGTATCTTCAGATGCGAGTTTGGTTATGGTAATTGGAAGATGATACACTCCGGAGCTGTTTGTGGTGATGTTGAGAATACCAGCGTAAATTGCGGGAGTGGTGTTGGTTGGAAGGGTAAATGTTATATTGATGGTTTTGGACTCGTAGGGGTTGAGGACAAATGATGAGTTCATGGCGACTATTGAGCTTGGGAGAGTGAAGTCTTCTTCAAGATCACTTACACTGGTGAGGTTGAGGGTTATTTGCTGGGTTTGGTTTTCGCGACTGCTGATGGTTATGGGTGCGATGTAGGAATTACTTGTAAGAAGAAGTTCTAATCTATCGTATTGAGTGGTATTTATGGTGAGTTTGTTCTCAAGAGCTTTCGTTACATTGATGATACCTGTTCCTTGGGTGAGAGGATGGATTCCGGTTATGGACGTTGCACTATGCATTAGGATTTTTCTTACTTCAGCGGGGGTGAGCGATGAGTTGTATTCAAATAATAATGCGGCTGCACCTGAGACATGGGGAGTTGCCATGGATGTTCCACTCAGGGTTGCGGTGGAGTTTGAGGTATATGTTGAGGTTATGCTGGAGCCTGGCGCGGAAAGTTCGGGATCAAATCTGCCAAAGGCACTTGGACCGGAGCAACTTGAAGATGAGATGGTGTCATCACTTTGGTCAGTTGTTCCTTGGTCGTTACTGTTGGCGACAGTTATGATGTTTTCAGCGTCTCCAGGTGAACTAATACATGCAGTACTTGGTCCATTGTTTCCGGCGGCGACGACGACGACTTTGCTGCTTGCGGCGGTGTTTACGGCAATTGAGAGCGCTGAGTGGCCATTATTGGGTGTGGCTTCGCCGCCTATGGAAATAGATATTATTTTGGCAGAGGTGTTGAGAGCAGCATTGAGTCCGGAGAGAATGTTGCTGGTAGGACATGAGCCACCGGCTGAACACACTTTGTACGCGATGAAGTTGACTTGCGGGGCTACCCCAGTAACGGTTCCATTTGCGCCAATGATTCCGGCAACATGTGTTCCATGACCATTGTCATCTACGGGGTCAGTATCGTCGTTGTAGTAATCGTAGCCTCCGGTGGTTCTGCAGGTGGAGTTGATTTGGGCGCAGCCGCCGAGCGCGGGGTGACGATAGTCTAAACCTGTATCAAGGATGGCTACAGTGATGTTGTAACCAGTTATGTTGTAGGTTGCTCGGGTGTAGTTTGCGCCAATAGTTGCGGTTGAAATTGAGAGTTGAATTCCAGGATCGGGTTCGGTTGATAAGGGGGGTATATCTGGTTCATTATTTTGATTTGTGTGGGGTGGAGGAGACTCGTTAGAGATGGTTGGGGACTCGGTGGTGCTGTTTTCGGGAATTTCGTCTGGAAAGATGTAATATATTTTATCTTCAAATATGCCAATTATGGTGGGATCTTGTTGTAGTTGTTGTAATGCGGGTTTCGTAAGAATGACTTTTGTTGCATGAAGCGCTTCGTATGTTTCTTGTATAATAGGATCGTTTTTGGTTGAGAGATTATTTTGGATATTTTGAATTGATTCGGTTGGAGTTTTTGTTCCGATGATGATGGCTTCTACTTTTCCACCATGTTCAAGTTGTTGTGTGATACTTTCATCAGTTATGGGAGTTGCTATTAGAAAAGGTAGACCTACTAATAAACTTAGAAGAATGATAACACTCCAATTATGCATAAAGGGTGGTTTATAATGAGATTTAAGTAGTTTTTGATAATTTGGTTACGCGAGGATTACTTTGAGCTTATTTTACTTGAATATTTGTGGTGCTACAACATAGAAATAGCTTTTTATATTATGAGATATTACTGTTGCATGAGAGGTGTATACTATGATGTGTAAAAAATGTTGGGGACTCAAAAGTATTGTTACTGGAGCCTTACTTCTTCTAAATGCGTTTTTGTGGCCACTATGGATGGGTATTGATGGATGGCTTGCATTGGAGTACTGATGGTTCTTGGTGGAACGGTTAAGCTCTTTGCTCCGATGTGCCCGGATTGTGCGGCATGTAAGATGGGATCTGAGAAAATGGGTTCTAAGAAAGGAAAGAGGTAAATTTTTATTTTTTTATATTTCTGTGTGTTATAGGTTATCTTGTCTCAGGCAATAGTTGTTAGTTCATCTAACAAGAAAGTTTAAATAGTAGTTCGTTGTTAGCCCATTTAACGTGATCACTAAAGCACAGATTCTCATTTTCAAAAAATCTGCTGATACACTTTACGTTGCTTCGGACTATACTTCGGCAACTATCCTTTATTTCAAAACATTTTTTGCGATTCAGGATTTCCTTCTTGCTCAAAAAACAGGGGAATCACCAAAAGACTATACTAACCGGTTCAGAATGCTGGAGAAAGATTTTCCAGAATTATACAAGGAGTTAGATCTGGAATTTGGGACGTATCGAGATACGTACTCGAAGATAATTGATAAGGAAACTTGTATACGAATCCAAGAAATGGTCAATAAAAATGTTGCAAAATACAAACTCACAGAGTGAACTACGCAGGATTGTGAAGACAGACAATATCATAGAAGATATTATTTTGTTTGGATCGACTGCTCGCGGGAAAGAAAAACCACATGATGTTGACATATTGCTCATATTCAAGAACAGTGT
>CAYJTE010000099.1:0-4262 GCA_964372965.1 uncultured Methanosarcinales archaeon | reverse complement strand
CACTGAGGATATAGCACAAATTCGACCGGGGGAATGGTGTGATTGGTTCTTAGAGAGACGGTTGTTTGTGGTTGATTCTGGCAACCGTGATATGGATAGCTGGAGTGTTGAAGAAGTTCGTGAACGAAAAAGAGAAGTTTATGTCTTTGAGGTTACATCAAATGATTCTGCTACTATTGATGTTGTTAAAAATTATGACTTCTTGAGGGATTATACGCCGGCTGTTACCGAACAAAATCAAATTAAGTTATCTCTGCGAAAAATTAAGCTGGGTGGGGAGATTTTTGATAATACCATCTTTTTTACAAATGGAGTTTATTATCAACGGATTGGGCAGTTTGGAATACGGTGTGATACAAAGGAAAAAGTTCGACTGGCAACGATTGATGCCCGAGTATTTCAAAATACAAATGTTCAAATGGAGGGGATGAAACCTTCGTTCAATGTTAAACGGCATCGTACAATTATTTTTGGTTATGGGGCGGTGGCAGGAGCAATGTTAATTGGAGTGGTTGGTACTATTTCGTATAAAAGTCAAAAAATTCCAACACTGGTTATTGATGGAACACCGGAAGTTGTGAAGGTGGGTGGTACTGATAATGCGCTTACTAACTGTATTACTCGTGAAAGAACGATGCAAAAAGTAATTGATGAGAAAGATGCCTTTTTGGGAGAAATTAGAGGTAAGTATTATCAGTGTGAAAAAAATGAGGTGAATGTTGAAGCGAACAATGCTTTTTTAAAATCTGAGAAGAAAAAAATAGAAGATGAACTAGAGCCTGTTTCGAAGAGACTTGAAAATAGAGAACAAGAATTGATTGATGGTCAAAAAAAGTTTGATAGTCACGTTAAATTGTATAACACCTGTAAAGCTGAAAATGAGACTATGCTTATATCAAGTACTGGTCTTGAACAGGAAAGAACTGGACTGCGTTCAGATTATGGACAATGCAAAAATGAGAAGGAAGTATATTTACGAGAGCGAGATACTTGTGTGACAGAGCTTGGTGAGGTGATGAAAAGAGTTCAAGAGGAACGAAATCAATTCGCAACTCTGGAGAAGAAGGTACAGCTATTGACGGCCAATTCTTCTCAAAGTACTCTATCTCCTGCTGAAAAAATGTGTCCAGTGGTGAAGGATTGTGAGGTTGCTGCTGTTGAAGATGATAAGGATAATGCTCTTATCGTAGCATTAAAACAGTACTCTCTTCTATTAAATGACTGTGTTTTTGATATAAGGGATTACTCTTTTCAATTAAACGACTGTGCTTTTGATTTAGAAGACATAACGGTTTACTTTGGTATGTTGAATGAGTCATTAATTAATGTTACTTCAAGATTAGAAAAATGCGTGTCGGAGTTTGATCCTGTAACGAATGCAAAGACGCGATATGAATTCATGAAAAATAAACTCCGCGATAGTCATAGTGTTTCCGATGAGGAGGAGGTGGCACAACTGGTTACACGGTGGATTAAAAATATATGTGGACAGCAGGACCCAAGATGCGCGCAGAGTGATGGTTTACCTGTATCTGATAAGGTGTATGTATATGGTAATTCTTTTAAAGAGGCAGCGGAGAGTCTTTACCAGGCAGTTGTGGGTGATACAACATGGAAGGAAGGTGAGAAGGATACAGATCTAGCGCAACGATATGTGAAAGTGGCTGCCTTGCATGGACTTCCCCGAGATGGAAGAACAGTTGAAGAGAGAATTCCTGGATTGTATGGATTCAAATAGAAAATGTTTCAATTATTTCCAAGGGTGTTATTGGTTGATTCTGAAAAGAAAGAAGAAGTATGATGTGCTAATTTGAGAGGGTAAATATGGGGGGAGATGGACTGTTTTACTCCTTTTGAGTAATATTCTTGCAAAAGATTTATATAGGAATTGTTGTTTTTTAATAGTAGTAATAAGAATCATTGCGCTATTGTTACAGGGACATGTTATCATCGTAAAATCCGTTTCGGGCTTTCCGTTGAGTATATGACTTATTTGGTTGTACTTTTTGAGGACAACCTTGTGATTATATGAATTGGAGGAAATATAATATGGTATCTATTAGAGATGTGGTAATGGCTTCAATACTGGGTTCAACACCTGCTATTGTTTACGGTCAAAGTGCGCCAGCTAATGCACCTGCACGAACTGGTGGAACGGGTTCTGTTACTGCTCCTACTTTAGGTGCTGGTACTGCTCCTGCTGCACAAACAGTGATTACGGATGCAAACATTTGTGCAACAATTGAAAATTGCAACTTGGATGATAAAATTGATTTGCGAATTGAGGAATATATGGATGCTCGTAGATCTCGTGTTCGTTCTGTAACAGGTCCAACTCTTAGCCAAAGAATGCGAGGGGTGGAATATTTCTTGAATTTGGATTCTCATGGTGTACCTATTGAAACTGATGCTCATACTAATAGATTATATGGATATGTTGTTGATCTTACGGGTAGAATGTCATTTGCAATAGCTGATGATGAGGGTCGAGCACGTATTGAACAAATTGCAGCAAGCCTTAAGGGTCTTGAAAACGGATTTGTCTTGAAAAGTGAATTTGGAAATTTCCAAATGAAGATGTATGATCGCTTTGGTGAGGTAGATTCTGCTCTTGAAATACAGGATACTCGAATTACGGATCTTGAGAAAAGACGGGGATCTTATACACTTGCTCCCGGTCTTAAATTAGTCAGAGATGCAACGAAAGGTGAAGGTAATTATGTTGCTGCGTTACGAGCTCGAGCTGAACGAGTGTGTGATGCATATGAAGATGGGATTATAGCGGTGGATGGAACACCTGCTGTTCCTGCTTCTTCTGGAGTTGAAGCGCGTGATGCTGTTCCTAGCCTTGATGAAAAAGTCAACAAACTCAGGGCAAAGTTTGATGAATTGAGAACAACTGTTCCGGCTGTTGATGTGCAGGTTCTGAGAAATTTTGAATTGGCAGTATTTGACTATATGGCTCGTGTTGATGAATATAAAAACAGTGTTAATAGACTTAAAGAATCATGCAATGCTAATAATGACTATGTTCGCGATGTGAGAAAAGAAATGACTCGCAGAATGCATAAAAATATTTTTGATCAAGATGCAGCAGGTATTGGACTATTTGGTTTGACATTTGTTCCTTTTGGTAATAACACGGCTACTGATGACATATTGAATGCTATTGGTGCGACGTTAAGTGTTAAACCACTTCTTGGACATGTGGATAATGAGTTTGTGGGTAATGTGGCAACCACTCTTCGTGGTGCATACATTTTACCTCGTGATAATCGGAGACTTGAAGTTATTAACTTTGCTCCTGAGACTGGTGAGGGGTGGAGTTCACATACAACTCACCAAGTAGAAACTTCGGTTACACCACAAGCCCTTATTGATGCTAAACTGAGTATTCCGTTTTATCTTAGCAAAAATAGTATGTTTGCAGCTACGTTGTATGGATCCGCAGGGGCCATGCTTAGTAAAGAGATAACAACTACACGTCCAAGTACTACTCTTAGTGTTATGGGAGTAGGAGATCGAACGGAAGTTGGATCTGATAGATCTGTTACTGATAATGTTATGAATGGTGTACTTGGGGCTGGGCTTGGAATAAACTTTAATCAATATGTTGATCTTAATGTAGGATACCAACGTATGATGAGGTGTAATGGTTTCGCGGCAGGTTTTGAGTTTAAATATCCATTTTAGTTAGGCCGTAGAATTGGTTAGACTGTAAAATTTATTTTTTAATTAATGATTTTGAGTCTGAGATGAAAAGGTGATTTTTCAATAAAGAGGGTTTTGTCCCATTTTGGTGATTGGTGTTTTTGAGAGTGCTTTATGCTTACAGGTAGAGGTGCGTTGATGCTGGTAAGGCAGCGTTGAAGTGCGGCTACCGTACTACTATTGGAGTAATAATTAGGTGGATCAGAGATGTTACGAGGAATACAATGAATACAAAAGTATTATACACTATGTTTGCAGTTTTGATGCTATTGTCGTTTCCATTTGCCGCAGCCGATGTGTTAATTGGTCGTGTACTGTGGGAAAATGGGGCCAACGATATTGCAGTTAATGCGGGAGATTCTCCACGTTTGAATGTACTTGTTGTGAGTCATGAAAACTTTCGATTAGTTGCTGATATCTTTGAAAATGATGGAACGTTTGTGCGTAATGCTATTTCAATGCCTGTTCCTTCTAATGATGTACATCCTACTCAAGAAGTTGGGGTTCTCATTCGAACTGTTGATCTTGATGGTAATTTTAGAGTTAGAGTT
>CAYJTE010000098.1:0-4343 GCA_964372965.1 uncultured Methanosarcinales archaeon | reverse complement strand
GTACCATCAATAACGTACCATCAATAACGTACCATCAATAACGTACCATCAATAACGTACCATCAATAATGTACCATTAATAATGTACTACTAATAATCTAAAGTAACACTTATAAACCTCATCTTCTACTCCCTAAATTATGTCTCGTCATCTCATTACCGCAGCGCTTCCATATGCCAATGGACCAATCCATATCGGACATTTATTGGAATACATCCAAGCAGATATTCATGCAAGATTTCTCAGACTTCTAAATCATGATATTCTCTTTGTCTGCGCATCCGACATGCATGGATCCCCTATTGAAATAAACGCCCAAAAAGCAGGCGTATCTCCAGAACAATTCGTGGAAAAATACTATAAGGAACACCAACAAACATTCAAGGCATTTCAAATCAGTTTTGATCACTACTACAAAACCCACTCTGAAGAAAATAAACAACTCTCCATTTATTTTTTCAACGAATTAAAAAAGAAAGGTCACATCTATTTAAAATCCATAAAAATAATCTACTGCGACAACTGTAAGCGTTCACTGCCAGACAGGTATGTCAAAGGCGAATGTCCCAAATGTCACGCGCAGGACCAGTATGGTGACATCTGTGAAAAGTGTTCCACCGTTCTAAAAGGAACAGATCTCGTAAATCCATATTGTTCATTGTGTAAACACCCCCCCATTCAAAAAGATTCCCTGCATTATTTCTTTAAACTCAGTTCATTCCAAAGCGATCTTAAATTATGGATTAACACCAAAAATTCAAAAATACAACTCGAGATAAAAAATGGATTAGTTGAATGGCTAGAAAAAAGACTCGATGATTGGTGCATCTCGCGCGATAGTCCATACTTCGGCTTCGAAATACCACATAGTCAAGAAGAGACTGGAGATAAGAAATATTTCTATGTTTGGCTTGACGCACCAATCGGGTACATCTCCGCAACCAAACATCATTTAGATAATCAAAATAGTACACAACAATCAACCCCCGCATCATGGCAAGACTATTGGAAACACGGACAAGTGCATCACCATATTGGAAAGGATATTATTTACTTCCACTTCCTTTTTTGGGCAGCTATGTTAACTGCTATGGAAATTCCCCTGCCTCATATCACTGTACACTCATTTCTAACTGTTGATGGACAAAAAATGAGTAAGTCACGCGGTACTTTTTTCACCGCAGACGATTTCCAAAAAATCTTTCCCATCGAATCACTCAGGTTCTATTTTGCAACACATCTAGATACCAGTTTAGTCGATATTGATCTCAATTTTGCCAATTTGCAAGCAGTGAACAACAACGTTTTGCTCGGAAACCTCGCCAATTTCTGTTATCGCACATTAACTTTTGCGCACAAAAATTATCCAAAAATAGACCACATCGGAGTTCCAAAAATGGAACAACTTCAAGTTGACGTTTTACTAGCTGAAATAAAGAACAACTACGCCCACTTAGATTACAAATCTGCAACTAAAAACATCTTGCGGCTCTCTGATATTGGAAACATCCTTTTCCAAAAAGCTACCCCTTGGAAAACCAAAGACGATCCTCATACAAAAGCGATTGTCGGATTTTGTGTAAATCTCGCAAGGAATCTCGGAATAGTTTCATCACCTATCATCCCCTTCATAAGTCAAAAAATCTACGCATCAACACAAGAAAACAACCTCAAATGGTCTGACATATCCTTCTCTTGGAAAGGTGAACTGAAAGAACCGCAAATGCTCGCACAAAAGATTGAAACAATTCCAGAAGAAAAAAGCTGCACCCTTCTACTGCTGGTAGGAACAGTAACCAAAGTAAAAGATCACCCTAACGCCGAACGCTTATTCCTTCTCCAAGCAAATTTTGGAACCGAAGCCAACCCAGAAACAAAGCAAGTAGTAAGCGGCTTGAAAGGATTAGGTATCACCAAAGACCAAATCCTTCACAAAAATATTTTATTCATCCTCAACCTCAAACCATCAAACATAAGAGGCGAAAAATCATATGCTATGATGCTAACTGCTGAAGAACCAAAAAGATCAGATGAAAAAGAAGGAAAAATAATTCCTCTCTACACAGAAGCTCCAGCTGGAACCGCAGCAGAATTCCAAGGATACATCCACAAAAATAGCGAAATACTTCCCGCAGATTTTGCCAAATTCAACCTCAAAATTGAAAATCATAAAATCCTATTCGAAGGAAAAATACTACACATCTCCGGCAAAGAATTTATCGTAAAAGATGTCAACACCGGAAAGGTATCATAATTATCTTCATCATCTCTAATCTTAACTCCCCTAGCCCACTAAATAAATCCCCTCAAGAGCTTTCTCAATAACCCCTTTACAATTGACAATCTTATTTCGCAGTGTATAATCTGAAGTAGCCTTTTTAACCTGACCCAATCGGTCCAAAATCTGTGTCATAATTCTAATCAAATCTCCTTCCAGTAAATTTGTATTTTTCAAAATATCAAAAAAATTTTTCCCTGCACAAAGCGGACTAATCAGAGAATCCATCGTCTCCATATTCAAAAATTTTTTCTCATGACTTAAATAATCATCTTGCACCAGCTTTCGACGCAGCACCCCAAATTCAGCAATATGATTCACTTTCTCAAATTTATTATTCTCCCTATATTCATACGCCAAACTACCCAATACCAGCAAAATCTGATATTCATTCAGGTTCTGCCAAAACTCTGTTGCAAACACTTCACCAATCGCAATTTCATCGGCAAATATTTGTGACGCAAACACTCCTTTTGTAGTTAACTTTCCCTTCTCCACATATCCATATTTAGTTAACTGGCGAACAATACTATTATATCGCGCAAGCAACACCGTTGTTGGTACAGAATCATATTTTTCCCCAAATTTTTGATACGAAAAAAAACTCAAGCGTAAAATATGTTCAATATCAGCAGGTGTATGCATATGGATTAAATTCAGTACCGTATTCACACACAACCTGAACTGCGATTTTATTGGTTCCGTATCTTTAGTTGTAATTGCGCGCACTTCATCAATATTAAATGTTGGACGATATAACATGCTCACTACATACCCTTGGGTGTCAATCCCTCGTCGTCCGGCTCGACCAGCAATCTGAAAATATTCTTTGGTATTGAGTGGACGAAAATTAAATCCATCAAACTTACGAAGTCCATCAAAACACACCGTTTTAGCAGGCATATTTATTCCAACTGCAAACGTTTCAGTGGCATACAAAACCTTAATCAATCCTTTTCCAAATAACTCTTCCACTGCTTCTTTAATAATAGGCAAAAGACCTGCATGATGAAATGCAATGCCTTGCGAGATGACTTGCTTAATAAGTTGAACTGATTTCAATTTCATAATATCCACTGGTGCTTCGCGAAGTTTCTCATTAAACTGAGTCAAAATCGCCGCATTCGGCTCAAACAATTTAGCCTTACACAACTCCTCTGCCTTAATTTGGCAATCCTTACGAGAAAATGAAAAAAAAATACAAGGCAATTTTCCCACGCCAAGTTCTGAAATAAGATCGATGTGATTTGGTTCCGGCGTTTTCTCTCGTCCTCCCCTGGCTTTTTTTGCCTTCCCCCCTCTTCGGCCACCAATAACAGAATGGTACTTTGGAATTTCCTTAGCTGCTTTAATTTTCTCCAACGTGGTAATACCCAATTCATAATCAAAAAACGCATGATCAAGAGGAACATTCCTCTTCGTTGAAACAACCGTTTTAACAGAATGTTTCTTAATTGCCGAAATCCAGTTAGAAAACTCTTTCGCATTTGGAATAGTTGCGGACAAACAAAGGAACCGAACTGATGAAGCACTGTAAATAATCGACTCTTCCCACACATATCCTCGCTCGATATCATTAATGTAATGTATTTCATCAAATATCACATACGCCACATTGGACAAATCAGAATCTTGACTCACCGCCATATTGCGATAAATTTCCGTAGTCATCACAATAATCTTCGCACTCGGGTTTATAACTAAATCACCCGTCATAAGCCCCACAGCTTGATCTCCATATTCTCGACAGAAATCCTTATACTTCTGATTCGACAACGCTTTAATAGGAGCAGTATACATAATTCGCTTTGAATCATCCCGGTGCTGTTCAATAATATAATCCGCAATTAGAGTCTTACCAGATCCAGTCGGAGCAGAGACTACTACCGAACAATTCTGTCCAATAGCATTAATCGCCTCCTCTTGAAATGGATCAAGTGTGAATTTCTTAAATTGCATATATTTAATTAGGTAGTAGAGGTATTTATGTCTTTGGAATACATTGACCCAAAAATAATAATTACCATTATACCCTCTCTTCATCTTTTAGAATTCCGGGCATCT
>CAYJTE010000097.1:2321-4365 GCA_964372965.1 uncultured Methanosarcinales archaeon | reverse complement strand
TCTTCAAAATCAAGAGTTCATGATCGTTGGAATTTTAAAATAAACATGACACCACCAGCGTGATGATACCATTATTCTTCCAGAAGAATCTATCCGTGAAATCCTGCATATCCCCGAAGCGTACGATGTTCTTGCCGCGAGTCTTCATGATGGAGAAAGTGTAGGTCCAACCAGCGATGACATCAAAAAAGAACTGCGAAAAACCAGAAACGTGGAAGCCGGAAAAGAAGATTTCATCATTCAAACCCCAGAACAACTGCTCGGAACCCTCAATACTATCCTAAACATTATTCAAGGCGTTCTAGTAGGAATTGCTGCCATATCATTAATCATTGGCGGAATTGGTATCACAAACACTATGTATACTGCTGTAGTTGAAAGGACAAGAGAAATTGGCATCATGAAATCAATTGGTGCAACCCCAAAAACGATTATGTACCTTTTTTTAGTGGAATCAGGTCTACTTGGTTTAATAGGAGGAGTAATTGGTGTGATCCTCGGAGTGTCCCTTGCAAAAATAGTTGAGTTCGCAGCTTTTCAAGCGTTTGGCACATCTCTCATCCAAGTAACTATCTCTCCCGTTGTCATAATCGGAGCCCTTCTCTTCGCATTTATAGTTGGTGCAATATCCGGCGCATTCCCCGCAAAACAAGCAGCCAACATGAACCCCGTTGATGCCCTCCGAAGGTAGTTTTTCCCAGCATTTGTAGCATTTGTCGTGAACCTAATATTCACCACTTATAACAAATTCTCCAACTATCGCCTACTCAAAAACCCTCATAACAGATCCGAGTTCTTTCTCTTTTTTGGCAACCATTTGGTGCCACCCCAACAGTCGGTGGGCGGCTTTTTTTGACGTGTTTTTATTGCCTTACCAAATTAAATTTTTTCCAATTACCTTCTCTCATTTCTCATTTTCTGCAATTTCGCAAGCTTTTCCTTCCCTTCAGGCATCAATAGCAAACGTTCACGGAATTGTTTTTCTTTATCAAAGATAGCATTGATAAATTCAGTATGCACTCTCTTCCATTTTGTAGGGTTATCTCGAACAAACCTAGCCCACCTCTCCACTTGTTCCATATGACTATCACGTTCATTCATAATCTATATCTCCTAATCATTGTTTTCACATTTTGTATCTCATTTTCATCAACTCTCTCAGCATACACCACTCGCAAATGTGCTGCATCTTCCAAATCCTTTGGACTTTTCAATAGTTCTTCTTTAAATGCAAGATTAACATTTATGTTACTAAACCAAATATCAAGACCAGTTAGCTCCAGTTTTGTTTTCGTTCTTATTTGGTATTCATCAAGAGGATCCTTAACAAATTTTAATTCCATCTCCGGTAATGGATGGTCACGTAACGTAAAGCGAATTGAGAGATTATCTTTAAGGTAACTGTAAGCTTCCGTAGGATCACAAGTTTGCATACATTCAAAACCAACCTTACAAAGATCTGCAAATAACGAATCAAAATTATCTTTATGTAATCGTTCCATAATCATATCAATATCTTCAGTTCCACGTGTCCGACCAGACGCAATAGCCACAAACCCAGAAACTACAACATATTGAGCATATTGCTCAATAACAGTACAAAAGTGTTCGCAAAAAGAGTCCAATACATTGCGATCTGAAATAGATCGTTCCATATACCCTTAAGACTCTCAAAATTATATAAACCCTTCATCAAAATGTATCAAAAATTCAACATCCACACTTAATCACAAACCTCATAAACTCTAACTTCTAACTACCTCCTATCATATCACTACCATGTTCAAAGACTATCTCACATTAGCAACGAACGCTGTACTGAGAAGACGCAAAAGATCCATCCTCACTTTACTTGGAATCATTATTGGGATTGCAGCCGTAGTTTCATTAATTACTCTTGGACAAGGTCTCAAAAATGCCATTTCAGGACAATTCAACGCTCTAGGAAATGACAAGTTAATAATCAGTGCTAAAGGGAGCTCATACTCAATTGGCCTTTCAACCGATGCCGTAAAAATAACCACCAAAGATCTCAAGGTAACGT
>CAYJTE010000097.1:0-2311 GCA_964372965.1 uncultured Methanosarcinales archaeon | reverse complement strand
AACGTCCGAAAGTTCTGGAATAAAACGTGCCGCTGGTTGGATTTACACCTCAGCTCGAATTGAATACAACGGAAACGTTCGATATTTTTTCGTCAGTGGGTATCCAACCGATCGTGAAAAAGTCGAGTTACTCTGGGAAGCAAGCAACTACAAACTTTTGAAAGGGAGACTTCTCGAAGATGGTGATACCTATAAAGCAATACTTGGTCATGCATACACAGATGAAAACCTCTTTGGCCAGTCGTTAGATGTTGGAGATAAAATAATAATTCAAAATCAAGCATTCAAAGTCATCGGTTTTTGGGATAAAACAGGGTCACCCCCAGACGATCAAGGAATAATCATCCCTTATGCCACCTACGAAGAACTCTTCAACAAACGCGATGAGTTAGGAATTATCATCGCCCAAACGCAAGTTGGTGAAAATACCAATCATGTTGCTGAAGTATTGAATAAAGAACTTCGAAAAAATAGAAACGTCGACAAAGGAAAAGAAGATTTCACTATTCAAACTCCAAAACAGTTAGGTTCAGCATTTAATACCATTTTAAACATGGTTCAAGTCGTACTAATTGGAATCGCCGCTATATCACTCACCGTAGGTGGAGTTGGGATTACCAACACAATGTACACTAATGTTTTGGAACGAACACGTGAAATTGGACTCCTAAAAGCTATTGGAGCGAAACGAAAAGACATAATTACTCTATTTATCCTCGAATCAGGACTCTATGGGTTAGTGGGAGGAATAATTGGAGTAATCATTGGAAGTAGCCTCGCTCTTGGCGTCGGAGCCATATTAAAAATCGTAATTGGCCCCCTTCTCGATGTAAGACTCGACCCTTATCTCATCATTGGGTCACTTCTATTCGCCTTCATCCTCGGCTGCATTGCCGGGATTACACCCGCGAGAAAAGCATCTAAATTAAGTCCCGTTGAATCTTTGAGATATGATTAAATCTCTATTTAAGATCAGACTAATCCATCATTTCTAACTTTTATTCTTTGTACACACCATAATTCTGCGCATTCAAAATATTCCCATAATTTTTTAAAGCGTTCTCCTTCCACATCAACTATGATTCCTCTCACCATCATATATTTCAGTCTTGATCCAAGGAAAACGGACTCGTTTCGTGCAGCCCACACCCATAACCCTTTTGATCCAAATCACAGAATCATTCTAACTGTTAATACCTACGACCAAGCAACCGATTTAGATATCAAAAATATCAAGCCCAGTGTTGGCTTAATCGAAGTATACCATCATCATCACCCCATTCCTATCGCCGCCAATGTCGCTCTATGGGTTCATCAACACACCACTCGATATCATGCCTCATACCACGTTCCACTCTACGCCATTGTTCCACCAAAAAAAGATCGAGAATTTTCAAAAGAGATATCCAGACTTCATGAGCAAAACATTCTACGTCGTCGTCCAATAATCCATGATGACACATTTACGACTTCTATCGAAACAATTTTGTTGGCTTTAAGTTCTCCCAAAACCAACCTTTAAATAATCTTTTTCTTATTCAAATATCATGTCCTCTCACTCTCCTCAAATTATAAAAACGCCTCCTCATAAATCCTCCTCTACAAAACTTCTCGAGTTGAAAGATGTCTGGAAAACATATCATCTCGGAGAAACTGATCTTCATGTATTACGAGGTATATCACTTCACATCAAAGAAGGAGAATTTGTAGCCATAATTGGTCCATCTGGTTCAGGCAAATCAACTCTCATGAACATGATTGGTTTACTTGACATCCCCTCAAAAGGCCACGTCGTAATTAGCGGTAAAGATATTGCTACCCTCAGCGAATCTGAATTAGCCAAACTCCGCGGGAAAAAAATAGGATTTATTTTCCAACAGTTCAACTTAATCCCCACTTTAAGTGCACTTGAAAACGTGATACTCCCCACAATCTTTCAAGGAACTCGCGAAGAAGATCGCATCAAATTAGGTTCCACACTTCTAAAACAAGTTGGTCTTCATGACAGAATGGACCACCGGCCAAGTCAACTCTCTGGTGGACAGCAGCAACGTGTTGCAATAGCAAGATCACTTGCAAATAACCCCGAGATCATTCTCGCTGATGAACCAACAGGAAATCTCGATTCAAGTTCCGGCCAAGCCATAATGGAAATGATTTCAAATTTACATCAGCAAGGAAAAACCATAGTCTTAATCACCCACGATCCCCAATTAATCAAATTTGCCACCCGTATTATTCACATTAAAGATGGCGTAGTTGAAAAAGAAACTCACATCTAATCCTATTTTAGATACACCTAATCCTATTT
>CAYJTE010000096.1:577-4411 GCA_964372965.1 uncultured Methanosarcinales archaeon | reverse complement strand
CCGAACGACAGTGAGGACACACCCTACGGGTGCACTTGCCTTTAGGCAAGACACGAACGAGTGCAACGAAGTGACTTGATAGCGCCTTCGATTGAAAATATAAAGAAGGTCGAGCCTTCTGGCGGTCTCAACGAGATTTTCTACAGAGCCCCCCATCAATAAGGAGCGAAAAGTGAGTCAAAAAAGAGCATAACTCCAAATAAAAATTAATGTTCACCATTAATGCGCTTACACTCAACGGAGTATTTTTGTAATCTTTTGTTTCTCGAAAGAATATGCTCTAAATCTTTCAAAGAAATATTACCCACAACCTGAATAAAATTTCTCCCATTACGGTTTAGTCGTACTTGGTGGGGAACTCCAGCATGTTTAAAAAAAGCATCAATCTCATGCTTCACTCTGTAATATACTCCTGCTTCTTTTGCACTTAAATCAATTTCATAAAGAGTGTATTGACGCAGTTTGTCTTCCGCCAAAATCAGGTGTTGAATTACTTTATAACCCAAAAAATCATAATATCCTCTTTGCTGATAATCAGGGTTGTAAAATGCATCAACTGGATTTTGGGCAGTGCTGCTAGCCTCCTCATATCCATTGAGAGCAGCGTTAAGTAAGGAAGTATACACCAATCGCTCATGGGGAGAAATATAAATTGGTGGGAAATTATGCACTCCGGGAGCTTTGTGCATTAAGATCGTGTTACTTATAATCGACGCTGTTCTTTTATTACCATTATCAAATGGCTGAATACGCGTTAGATGAAAATGCAACAGTAACGATTCCTCAACTGGATGCAGTTGTTGCTCTGCAATCACTGTAGTGAGGCGCTCAAGTTGGTTTTTAATTCGAGGTTCATCTGAAGGTGGCTTGTACCGCAGTCCAGAAAGAGTAGCACTACTCGTTCTCCATTCTGCATATGAGTTACCTCCACGGCATGAATCCGGATTAACTCTGCCTGCAACTTCAGTAAGAAAGAGTAAATCAAAGTGTCTTTGGTAATTACTTTTGGCGTAATCCCACGCTATTTTATAATTTTGTGTAACAATATCCTTTTTGGCTTCATTATCTGCATCTTGGATCGGTGCATACATTCGCACCTCTTGAACCAAATTATCAACAACAGCAGCCAGTATAGATTCCAGTTTCCGCTCATCTAAACGCCGTGCAAGAGTATCAATTTTATCCAACATTGATGGTTCTAAAATCATAAAAATACCTCTATTGAACTCTATTTATAAACATTTCTCATTTATTTACTATAAAGTAGTACTAAAAATCAAAATCTTCTCTTCCCAGCAATATACTCCGCTGCCACCGCTGCCACACGAGGTAACCTTTCCGGCATTCCCATTTTAAATGTGACATTCATTGGCTGAATTCTACCCGGTAACTGTGCCACTTGGAAACTCATTGCTCGTGACGCATCACTTACTTTGGAGATACCTTTAAGTCTAAACCCACTGTACAATCTTCTCGCTGCACCTTCATCTGTTGGTTCCGTCTGTAAAACCGAACTAATATCATCTTCTGTAATCTGAGCAATCTTCGGCCCAAAACACTCTTCATATGATAGCAAAAAAGAGGCTTCTTGAATTCCCCTTTCCTTTGATTTTGAGTCCAAATACGACAGCGCATGCGAAACAGTATCCGAAGTCATCTCTGAGAGAACCGGTGCACAAATCGTTCTATAAAAAACGGGAACGAATTGATATTGGCTAAGCATGTTTACGTCTCTATCAGCTTGATCTGAGACGCGACCGGTAAGTGTGTTCCATTCTCGCATATGCCCTTTTGAAATAACGGAGACCAAACCACTATACAAAGAAATAATCTCCTGGCCAGAGAGGTTGTACACATTCAAAAGTGACTCACCCAGCTCTCCAAGACGAGATGCCACGGTTCGCAAATCTTTTTGTCCAAGTTGCTCTCCTCGAGTCAACACCTCCTCACATCCTGCCACGTACTGACTCTTCGTAATCCCCTGGAGTTCACAAAGTAAAGCGAGATCAGATGTCCAAACAACACCTAACAATTCAGAAAGTTCTCTTTTGTCAACACGATATTTACCCATAATAACCACCTGTTTTTAATGAAATGAAAGAAAAATATATGCAGTATATAAAGCAAGTGGTTTTTAACAAGAGGTTTTTTATACTGGTAGGAATTTCCTACAATATGGGAGAAATAGTAACAGTTGGAGAAAAAGGACAAATCGTTATTCCCAAACAGATGCGAGATTATTTTCATATAGAGAAAGGCACAAAACTATTAGTAAAAGAATCGGAAGGAACACTTATTTTATCACCCGTAGAGCTCAACGACAAACACCTTTTCATGCTAGCAAGTGAATCTTCTTTAAAAAAAATATGGGATAACCCTTATGATGAGCGGTGGGATGACGTACTCTAAAGGTGATATTGTTGTTGTACATTTTCCCTATTCTAATTTAGCCATATCCAAAAAAAGACCAGTTTTAGTTATTGGAAAATATGGTGAAGACTATCTCACCTGTGCTATAACCAGCAATATCGAAGGTGAGGGGCACATAATTGAAAATCTCGTAGAAGGAAAACTTGCGTTCAAAAGTAAGATAAAATTTTATCAAATATTCACCTTCACACACAGTTTAATTAGAAATAAAATCGCAAAAATAGAAAATGAAGAGTATAACCTCCTTATACAAAAAATAACAAAATTCATATCTCTCTAGTCACTTTCTTGCAACTGTACCCGTCGTATCAAAAAATCCGTTAATATCTCATCAACCTCTCATCAATATCTCATAATCATCAAACACCACTCTTTCTCTATTTTTTTCACATCAACTATATCCATAAGAAATATTCTCATAAAACCGACACCATTCCACTTCTAAACCGTTCCCATTCGTTCGCGTCTCTTAAAATAAGGACATCGTAGCGGACCAACATACACTTCCGGTCCTCCAAACTGATCAGCCGTAATATCAACTACAATTCTATCTTCCAAAACCAGAAATGTATGCACATGCTCTCTATACCACCCCTGCATCACTTCACCACCAAGAACACTTCGTAAATACACCGAAGCAAGTCCAGAGTTTCCCGCAGGAAAAAAAACTATTGCCCGTCGTAAAAAGAGTTCCACATCTCCTCCATTCCTATAATCAACATACAATGGAGCAAGAACTTGATAATCAATTTTTCCCAGTTCAAATTCTTCTCGAACTTCTCGCACTATATCTTTAACTTGAGTAATGCTCATGAGGGTAAAATCTTCCATACCTGTTCTGAAAAAAAAGAACATATAAATTTAATGGAACAATTTATCTGAAGAATCGCAAAAATAATATTGCTCAAATCCATCTCCCAATCAAGTCTAAACAGTTTCTAACACTCGAACGGAAATCATATTCCCTTCGAACATTACAATCAAAATCAAGCTATTGACAACGTTATCCAACTCAGAGAGAGTCACAACCCCCCATCCGAAGAGTTTAAAAAACGGTAGCGAAATTAGCCTTGTAGTGCCAACGCTTTTCGCAAGGAAAGCCTGTCTTGAAAAGCCAACGTCGCATAATCCGGTATTGCGCAGGTCTTGAATTTTGCACATTGCACCAGAAGTTAACCTGTCCCTTGTGGATTCTCGGTTCAAATCCGAGCGTTGGCGTTTTTTTCTCCTCCTTACCGCACCAGAAGTTAACCTGTCCCTTGTGGATTGTTGCCGCAAGGCAACTTCGGAACGCTTGCCAAAGGCAAGTCAGAAACGAAGCGCAGCGAAGTGACCTGACAGTGACCGCACTCGGTTCAAATCCGAGCGTTGGCGTTTTTTTCTCCTCCTTACCGCACCAGAAGT
>CAYJTE010000096.1:0-477 GCA_964372965.1 uncultured Methanosarcinales archaeon | reverse complement strand
TAACCTGTCCCTTTGCGGGATTTAAATAGATTTATACTCTAACCAAAAGATCTTTTCTATTCAGTCTTTCAGGAACCAGCAGTGGAATAAGTTTGTATTCTATCTTCCATGACTCTAAAAAATCCCTAAATAATTCCACATTGTAAACAGGAACAAGAATAAGATTATCGGAAAGTTTAATGCCTTTGGTTTTCGTAACGAACCCCTCCAATGATCCTCTCCCATTAAGAGCATAGTAAAATTTGGTCTTCTGCAGTTTGTTCCATTCTTTGAATTCATAACGAAACATTCCCACCGCAGAAAATCCATACTTAGAACAGTACATTTTTGTATCTAAAAGACTAATCCCCTCAAAGAGGACACTCTCTCTCGCATCAAAGGCAGGGTCCAAAACTGTTTTTAATGTTTTTGAAATAATAGAGACATTTTGGTAAAATAACTCCAGCATTTTTCGTATTTTATATTCAACCGTCTTTT
>CAYJTE010000095.1:0-4413 GCA_964372965.1 uncultured Methanosarcinales archaeon | reverse complement strand
AAATGTAGCATAACAAGGGGATACATAACATAAATGTAGCATAACATGAGTAATATGACGTAAGTAGCATAACAAGGGGATACATAATAAGGGGATATATGACATAAATGTAACATTACATAAGTAACATTACATAAGTAGCATAACATGAGTAATATGATGTAAGTAACATAAAATACTTATCAGAAATCTCTCAAAATGGATACAATACCACCAATAACGGATTTTAACATAACAGAATTGAACCTTCCGCCTTTTTTTCATGCACGTTATGATAAATATGGACAATTATCTCCTATTCAAGAGAAATCAGTTCGCTCAGGAATTTTACAGGGGAAGACGATGCTGGTGTGTGCTCCTACAGCGTCTGGTAAGACTTTGGTTGGAACGATGGCTCTGGTAAATATATTAGGGAAGGGGAAGGGAGTATATGTAGTTCCGCTGAAGGCTTTGGCATCGGAGAAATTTCGGGAATTTCGAGACCTTTGTTTAGGAACACCATGGAGAGTTGCTATTTCTACAGGAGATGTGGAGGGGAGTGATAGTAATGAGGGATATTTGGGTCGAGCAGATATCTTGATTCTTACTTCTGAAAAAATGGATTCGCTACTGAGGGACCGCCATGAATGGTTATCTCAGGTTAAAGTTGTGGTTATTGATGAGATTCATCTCCTTCAAGATCAGAGCAGGGGGCCTACTCTCGAAGTGGTTATTACACTCCTTAAGATGTTGTTTGCACCGCAAATTGTGGGACTCTCAGCTACTATTGGAAATCCTTCTGAACTTGCTTCTTGGCTGGGTGGAGAACTAGTAACTGATAGTTGGAGACCTGTAAAATTAAAGCAGGGAATTTATTCTGAGGGAAAACTGGATTTTTTTGAGCCGAAATAATCTTGGATCTTTTGGATTGAAGCCTGGGCTTTGGAGTTGCCATGGGTGAGGGCCTCTTGGTAATACTCTTCTGCAAGATGAAGGTTTCCTTGTTTTTCATATACTACAGCCAAATTGTAGAGTGCGCGTGGGTTGGTTGGATGCAGGGTAAGTGCGGATTTGAGGTGAGCGATGGCATATGAATATTTGGATAATTGGGTGTAGGCTGCGCCCAAATTGATTTTGGCGTCTAAAAAAAGAGGATTTATCTTGATGGATTCTTCGTAGAATGTGGCTGCTTGTTCTGGTTGTTGATTTTTGAGTGATATGTAGCCTAAGCCAGCGTATGACTCTGAAAGATAGACATTTTTGAGGTTAGGTGAATTTGAGCGTTGTGAGATAATATTATGATATATTTCTTGCGCTTTTTGGTGGTGTGAGAGTTTGGTTTCGAGAATGGCTAATTCGAATAAAACGGGAATATTATGAGGATTGTTTTGATATAGTATAGTAAGGGTGGAGATGGCTTGTTCGTATTTTCCCAATAGTTTTTGTTGAACGGCCAGATCAAATACTGCTTTTTCACTTGTTGGATCTTCCATAATTTTTAGTTCGTTTAATTTTTCATGATATTGTAGTTTGGAGGACTCATTAAGGGTATGATTGGAATTAGAAAGACTTGAGAGAGAACTGTTTTTTTGTTCACCATAATGGTGGATGTTGATTAATAAAGGTCTTAGAATGCCGCTACTTCGAGTGATGGTGTTATCCACTATTTCGTGCACAACTCCTTCAAAATGATAGCCTTGATAGTTTTGGAAGAGTCTTGTTTTAATTGAAGGAACGTAGCCGGCAAATTGCTTCGCATACTCGTCATACGGGGTGGGGATAAAGTGGGACTGAGAGGTGTGGTTGGTGTAGTTTTTGGTGAGAATTTGAAATCCCGCTACTGTGTAATTGCAGATTGCATCTTTGATTATAGTATGGTCTGCTTGTGAGATCACTTCATCAGCATCGAGTATGAAGATCCAATCGGTTGTGGCATGACTTAGAGCAATGTTTCGTGCTTTACTAAAATTATGTTCCCAGGGGATTTCGACTAGTTTTGCTCCAAAGTGTTTGGCGATTTCTCGTGTGCTATCTGTTGAACCTGTATCGGCGATGATTAACTCATCTGCGAGACCGCTTATTGAGCTGAGGCTGTGGGGAAGGAACTGTTCTTCGTTTTTTACAATCATAACTACGCTGAGGGTGGGTTTTCGAAGCAATTTAGGAAAAATCTGCGGTGTGATTTTTGAGGTGATCCATTGTCTGGCATATTCTCCTGGGGCTTTACTTAACCCATGATGTGTGGTTGTGGCTGTTTGGTAGTTTGACTTGACTATGTTTAAAATTTTGGGGGAATATGCACCGTAGGGATAGGCAAATGAAGTTACTTTAGTTTGAAAAATGGATTCAAGATGTTGTTTTGATGATATTATTTCTGCTATTTGTTCTTGTGGTTCAAGTTTAGTGAGGTTACGATGGGTTCTCGTGTGACTTCCGAGTTCCCACCCTTGGTTAAGACAGGTCTGTACTTGTGCTTGGGACATAATTTGGTTGTACTGTTCGTTGGGGGGAGTTGCTGGTGGCGGGGCGACAAGCCACTCTGAAACTACAAACAACGTTGCTTTAAACCCGTACTTTGTAAGAAGAGGTAGAGCGTATGAATGGACACCTGCTCGGGCATCGTCAAAGGTTAATACAACACAATCTTGTGGGAGTTCTCCTTCAACGTGAAGCAAGAAGTCAAGTTCTTTAAGAGTGATAGAGTGTATGTTATTTGATCTTAAATATCTTAAATGTGATTCTAAAAGTTCTGCTGAGATGGACCAGGGATGTTCGCAGGGGCCAATATCATGGTACATGAGGATGGGAATATCTTTGGATTTCATGGGATAAGATGGGTTTTTTAGAGATAAGTTGTGACATATCAGTTGTTGATGAGACTGTCAAAAAAACCGCCCACCACTGGTGATCGCCCTTCGGGCTCAACACCAGTGGCATGCTCGCTTCGCTCGGGGCGGTTTTTCGACCTTGCTTTTTCCACTCTAAGTGGCTCATTAAGCATGCAGTCACTTTGTTCGGCAGTTGCCTGTGGGCAACCACATGGTGGAAAAAGCAAATTTTATTTTCTTGGTCTTGCAACCTTGGGGAAGAAGAGGATTATTAAAAAGTTCTTCCATAATAGTATGGAACGTGTCTTGCGATGGTTTTCGTTTGTATGATCTTGCTATTTCACGAATCTTGAGGGGATTGATTTGGAGAAGATTGTTGATTATACTATTTCTTGTGAAGTATTCCAAACACTGGGTTACATTTTGGGGATGGTCACTTTTGGTTGCGCGCTCAAAATCAATCATTACAAGACGGCGTTGTGGGGTAATTATAATGTGTTTTTGAGGATGGTGCATTTCATCTTTGGTGTAACCGAGCTGATCGAGGATGTAACATTGAGCCAGTAAATTTTGAAGTAAGAGTATCGTTTGTGTTGGTTGTTTCTTAGAACTCTGAACGAGGTACTCTTCAAGAAGTATGCCTTCAATAAACTCAAGACACAAAAAATTTGGGCTTGCGCACAGCAGGTGTGGACCAATTTGATGAGAATTTATTTTGATGAGAACTTGGGCTTCGATTTGTAGTCGTCCGGGGGTTTCGCTTTTAGGATTTTTTATTTTTATGGCAACAGTTGTGGGGCGGGTGTTTTTGGTTTTTGGAGGTGTGGGATTGTACTTTGCTTGGTATACCAGACCGCGTTTGCCTTTGGCATGATAGGTAAGGCGAGTTATATGATTATCTTCAAGTTCTTTTCGAAGAGAGGATTTTGTTATTTTATAGATATAAAGAGTCTCAAAAGGGATTTTACCGGTACTTAGTACGTCGAAATCAAGAAGATTTAGTTTTAAACAAGTATCAATTTTGTCTTTTCCGGTTAAAGTTGAAAATAAAAATAGAATCTGTCCATCTCGGGTGAGATGATTTGGTGCATCTCGTAGGAAATCTTCGGACCATTCGTAGCCTTTGGGGCCCCCGTAGAGTGCGGGATCGTCAATATGAGCATCTTCTGGGAGATATGGCGGATTGCAAATGATGGTATCAAATAACCCCGTTATGTTCTCAAATGTATTTGAAAGTTTGGTGTGAAGAGCGAGATGTTTTATTTTTGCTTGCTCTTTGGTGTGCTTGAGTGCGAGGGGATTTATGTCAATTGCGAGTGTACTTGTCACTTTAGGGTTTGAGGCGGTAGTGAGGGCTTGTATTCCTGAACCTGTTCCAACATCGAGGACTTTGCCTTCGGCGTGTTTTTTTACTTGCTCTTGAAGAAGAAATGAGTCTTCAGCAGGTTCATAAAAATCAAGGAATTTAGCCATGAGGGTGGGGTGAAGGGTGTTTAGAGTTATAAATATAGTAGGGTAATTAGATGGGAGTTAAATGTTAGATGGTAGATGGGGGTAGATTGTAGAGAGGGGTAGATTGTAGAGAGGGGTAGATTGTAGAGAGGGG
>CAYJTE010000094.1:0-4493 GCA_964372965.1 uncultured Methanosarcinales archaeon | reverse complement strand
ACCGAGATTCCAAGAATTGTGACTGGAGTTCAGACTGTGCTCTTCCGATCTATAGTACTAATATGCTGTTTTGACAGTTTACGAAGTGACTTCATAACCATAAAATATTTAAGTTCTATTTATTATTATGCCAAAATGAGAAAACATACACTAGTGATATTAGTACTATTCACAATAATGACAACAATTGGCATCACACTCCTTCTAACTTCCAAAACCGCACTATCAGACCCACAGCCAGAATTAAAAACAATACCCTTTGATCTTTATGTATCAAACAAAAGCGGATTCAACCTTGATAAAGATATGATGCATCTGGGTCAAATAATAAAAGGTGGGAGTGCTGAAAGAGAATTCAGCATCTTAAACAATCACTCCTACGGACAATCTGGCAGGTTTAAGATAGCCTCAAACATATCCATGGGTTCATGGTTCAATATCTCACCCGGACCGGAATTCTATATTCAACCATTTGAAGATAAACACTTTATGCTCTATGTCACAGTCCCCCCCGACCAAAATGAAGGCTATTACCCAGGAGAAGTACTGATATATCTCACCCCTGATAAAGAAAAAATGGAAATCAGTAAAGAAAACGTTTATCCAAAAAATTCAACTGAAGTGAACACAAACCAAAATTATTGAAAAAAGATTTGAAGATCAACCATCCCTAGCAACAAACTTTTGTCTTTTAAATCCAAAAAACTAACAACACGAAAAACTAACAACACTCCATATTAAATTTAGATACTATTTTTAATTGTTCAGCAACAATCATGTAAAACATAATCAAACACCATAGACATCTTTATAAAAAACAACAAATCTTTTTACTACAAATGCGGACGTGCCGGAGTGGCCAAACGGGATAGTTTGTTTGGCATGAGAGTGCCAAGTAAGTCCATACTCAAGTCGTTTGAGTGATGAGGTTTTCCAAGACCAATGAAACACTGTGAGCCATCTATTGGCTTAGTGCCTACGCAGGTTCGATCCCTGCCGTCCGCATAGTAATCACAGAATAGTATAACCAAATAGTAAAACAAAAAAGTAAGGAAAGGCAGGCCCAAAAACCACAGTTTTTGTATGCCTGCCGTCCGCATAGTAATCACAGAATAGTATAACCAAATAGTAAAACAAAAAAGTAAGGAAAGGCAGGCCCAAAAACCACAGTTTTTGTATCCTAAAACCAATATCCATCTCTACGTAACAATCACAACATTTCACAAAAACACCCAACTCCCTAATAATCTATCTAATAGTAACACCATCTTTTCACAACATATTTAAAGGATAAAATAAAAAAGACGTTGGTAATCAAATAAAGCTCAAATTGAGCGGAGAGATATCATGAGCCCAGCCCTATGGATATTAATCGGAGTAATAGCATTCATTGTACTATTTATAATAATAGCCTACAACAGCCTAATTCGACTCAGACTAAGAGTGGACAACGCTTGGTCGCAAATTGATGTACAATTAAAGCGCAGATACGATCTAATTCCAAATCTTGTAAATGCAGTGAAAGGATATATGAAACATGAGAAAGGAGTACTTGAAGAAGTAACCAAAGCGCGCTCTGGACTCATGAAAGGCTCAACCTCCGAAAAAGCACAATCATCGAACCAAATAACAGAGGCATTAAAAACCATTTTTGCCGTAGCCGAAAATTACCCGCAATTAAAAGCCAACGAAAATTTTATGCAACTTCAAGAAGAACTCTCTGGAACAGAATCAAAAATCGCCTACGCTAGGCAATTTTACAACGACTCTGTAATGGAATACAACCAAGGAATTCAAGTATTTCCAAAAAATATCCTTGCAGGGATGTTTAGCTTTGTAAAACGTGAATTCTTCGAAGTTCATAGCAAAGAAAAGGAAAACATAAAAGTAGAATTTAACTAAACTATTTTTAATTTTTATAATTTTAGCATGAAATAAAAAATAAAAAAGACTAGCCCACATGAATTTCTACGACCAAATAAGCAGTAATAAGCGACGAACCGCCTTGCTTATGTTTTTTTTTGTAGTGCTTGTAACATTTATAGGTCTAATTATAGGATTTTTTTGGGGTTCAACCTATTTTGGTCTTGGCCTCGCGTTAGTTATTGGTGGAATTTATTTTACGATTAGTTATTATTCTGGAGCAAGTATGGTTTTATCCATGACTGGTGCAAAAATTGCAACCAAACCAGAGTATACCTATTTAATTAATACCGTTGAAGGCCTCTCCATCGCTGCAGGATTACCTAAAGTCCCCGAAGTGTACATCATCAATGATACCGCTCTAAATGCATTTGCAACCGGACGCGACCCTATGCATTCATCTGTTGCAGTCACAACTGGTTTACTCGCAAAATTGAATAAGGTAGAATTAGAAGGAGTACTCGCGCACGAATTATCACACGTAAAAAATTTTGACATCCGCGTCATGTTAATTGCCTCAGTTATGGTAGGAGTAACAGTATTACTCTCTGATTTTTTACTACGTAGTTTCCTATTTGGAGGAAGAGACAGAGAAGGAGGAAACTCAAATATCTTGTTGATTTTAATTGGTATTGGTCTTGCCATTTTAACCCCATTAATTGGAGAAATGATTAAACTAGCAGTTTCAAGACAACGAGAATTTTTAGCAGACGCATCGGCTGCACAACTCACCAGACACCCAAAAGGCCTTGCAGACGCACTGCGCAAGATTAAAAATGATCCCGATCCTTTAGTTGATCATGCCAATAAAGCTACCGCGCACTTATTCATTTCAACACCATTTCGAAAAAAAAAATCATGGACATTATCACTGTTCAGCACACACCCAGATATTGATGAAAGAATCAGGCGTCTAGAAGGAATGTAACATAGAAGGAATGTAACACAATATCAGTAACATATAACTCAAATGTTCCCTAATAAAACCACTATCAAAGATACAAATAAAAATAACAAAAAAATAGAAATAAAACAAAAATCCTAAAATAAAACTATTCTTGGCCGAGGCTATCCCATCGCTCCATGCGGTCACTCCGCAGCAAGCTAAGAGATATTAGCCCCACAACAAGAGTAAACTAATTTTCTTTCTTTATTTTTCTTTTCACAAAACCTTATAAATCCTTCAGTTCCTTCAACCTCTTCTCAAAATCCGTTTTCTTCACACGAATAGCCGTAGGTGACGACCCTCCATGCCACGTAAAACGTGGTCGCATCTGACAGGGAAACAACCGCTCATTCGAATCATCAAAAAGAAGTGCCGCACCTTGTGTATGAGGTAAAATAGCAAGCTGCGCATCAAGACCAGAACTCATATAACTCTGCATCAATTTTCCGAGTGCCTCAACATCCATTTTCGCAGTCAACCGATGTGCAATAACAATATCAGATTGAGTCATAACATCTGTATGAATCTTCGCCGGTTGTTGGGTAGCAAGTATGAGCGAGATACCGGGCTGACGACCTTCACGCAATATAGCAATAAGAGCATCTGTTGCAGCTGTATGACCCTCAACCGGAAGAAGTTCATGCGCTTCATCAAGAGCAATCCACACTAGTGGATCTTTGAGTTCCTGATCTTCTTCTTTTGTAAAATAATGCATCGAAGAATCAACTTTTGAAAATTCTTCTGCCTTACGCGCAAGCATTCGTTGATTAAATAATATCCGACAAACTAAACCAACGACTAACCCTTTAATTTCCCAGCCACCAGCCATTGTCGCGTACGGACTAACATCAAGTATCGTAACCTGTCCACCACATATTAAATCTTTAAGCGGTGTTCCTTGTTTTGAAAACACCCCCCACCCCTGTGCTTTTCCAAACTGGCTCATAACTACTTGCTTTGAAACAGTATCACTACGCGTATCAGACTCAACCAGTGCAACCAAGTCAGCCAATTCATAACTCTCACCTTTTTCAAGCAACTGCTGAACACAACGTGTAATCAAAACGCCCGGAGCAGAATTCGCACCTAAACCAAACACAGTGCACCAATCCTCTGGACCAACATCAATTGCTCGAACATAAAACGGAAAATCAGTAGGAATACCTTCTTCTTTAAATTTCGCATAGAACCCACCAGGAGTATAAATCTTAATATCAAGAGCCCTCGGTTCAAACCCCCATTCACGCGCGAGTGCCGCATCTTGATAATTAGGATACTTCATCGTCCAATAAATCCCCATCGTATCAATAAGAAGAATAGAAAGATTCTGTTTAATTACTTTTGGTAAATCAGCCAGGCCTTCTGCAATAGCACCCATAGTGTAAGATTTTCCCGAGCCTCTCTTGCCGACGATAAAAACCACATGCGCACCAGCAATATCCATATAAACCGGGTTTGAAAGTGACGTTGTCTGACCCATCTTAACATATTGTTTACCAACCAAAACCGTACCATCAAGCCCAAACTTTGCCACATCCTTTTTGGACCTGCCAATAATAACATCAAACGCCATAAGAGAAGCACAAAAACAGACCATAAAAACCTTGTGGTAAAAAAAGAGCAA
>CAYJTE010000093.1:0-4497 GCA_964372965.1 uncultured Methanosarcinales archaeon | reverse complement strand
TGGTTAATATATTTTGAAACGATGGTTTGATGAGGGGATAATTAGGGAGGGGTTTTAAAATTTTGGAGATGGGGAGTAATTTTAGTGTTTCGGTTGATCTTAGGGATTTGATGAATTGCGGAGCCAAAATGGTAGTATCAAAAAATGGTGTGGCGCGAGCGCAGAACTCTTCTATGAACCTGACTGTCCCATCTACTTTTGGATGATAGGTGTCAGTTACCAGCAGGAGTTTTGGTTTTGCCATGTTTGTGGGGAGTATGCTTCTTCTTCTGTTTGTGTATGGGGGTTAGTGTTATTATCTTATTCTGAAAAACTTTTCGGCGAATATGGTATGTGCGCGTATCCCTTCGCGAAACGCTCTAAACATCAAGAGGAACACGGGGTAGAGGATATGGATTTTTTGACTTTCAAAGGTTCGGAGGGCTCGCAATTTGAACCAGAACTGATCTTTTATGTTGACGTAGAGTGCGGGATATTGGGTTTTTAAAGAAAGGGCGTTCCAGACGGGGTAGACATATAATTCGGGGTGGTTTGAGAACTGGGAGCAGATCTGTTGTGTTATTTGATTGACGGCTTTGTGATCGGGATGCGGGTCTTCACGGGAATGAGTGAACACTTTTGATGGTTTTATTTTTTGAAATAATTGTAGTAACTTTTCACGATTATTGTTTTGATCTATTTCTTCGAGAAATTTGTTTTCTTTGAGATTAAATATGATTATTTTACATCCGAGCAACTTAGCAGCGTTCTCGGCTTCTTTGATACGCATTTTTTGCACGACGTGTGCTTTTAACCAGGGATGAGATTTTTCCCCGTATGAAAACACAATCGCGGTGACTTTTTTTCCATCTTGAACATACCTCGCTATGGTTCCGCCGGCGCCGATTACAAAATCATCGTTATGGGCGGAGCAGACGATGATGGATTCTTTTTTTTTTGATTTTTTGGGTACAGTTGTGGTTTTGTTCTCAGAAGACATGCTGTAATGAATATGTTAGAGTTTAAGAAGATTTGGATTTTTTGTGGGATTGAAGTGGCAGAGATATATTTTCCCTTGAAGAATAGGGTATAATTCGGTATGATTATAAATAGGGAAGATATGTCGTTGTAAGTGGCAAAGAATATTTCTCAGAGAAAGGAAGAGAGGTTTGTTATGATTTGTCCTAGGTGTAAATCTCCAGATGTTAATGTGGACAAATCACCATTATATGGGAATATGGTGTTACCGCCAAGATATGTTTGTAACAAATGTGGTCATAGTGGAACGACGTTTCCGGAGATATCTCTTCTTGACCTAGAAGACTTTGAAGAAGAGGTAAAGAAGTAGAGGGAAGGTATTAACCTATCCTAATTTTTGGTCGATTTGTTTTGCGACTTCTTCTAACTCTGCAAAGAGGTTGTTCATGTCACGTTGCATATTTTTTATGACACGCTCCATATTATTCTCACGGAGAAGATATCCTTCTTTATCTTTGATGACAATTCCTGCGCTCACTAATTTTTCGAGATGATGAATGACGGTTGCGCGTGAAAGATCACATGATGTGGCTATTTCATCTGAACTGAGAGGATCAGTTCGACGGGATCTACGTATAAGGGTTATAAAAATACGGAAACAAGAACTGTCTTTATCACGCAGACCAAAGAGACCCAATGAATTTCCAATCCATTGCAACTCCTGGTTGAGGTCGGTTGAAGATGGTCTTCGTACTTGGATTAAGGTTATACGATGGTTCATGGGTTCGTGGTGTTATTTGAATAAATTGCCTTTTTTGAGTAGAAGGGGTTCTGTTTTTTTAAATGTTTGGGGATTTTTAGCGAAATATTTATATATGTGTTGTTTTAAACACGTTCTTGTTGATTTAAGATCAACTTTTGGAGGTATTATGGACCCAGAAAATACAGATCAAACACAAGAAGAGTCTGCCGTAATTGATGTAGACCCTACGGATGAGGGGGTGAATACGCCTAAAGATGAGAAAGAGGAACTACGAGATTTGCTGCTTCGAACGCAAGCGGATTTTGAGAATTATCGTAAGCAGACTGAAAGACGTGTGGATGACATTCGCAAGATGGCGAGTAAACATGTGCTGGTGCAACTGCTTAGTGTCGTTGATCATATTGAACTGGCACTGAAATCGGCTGCGGCGATGGATACAAAACATAGTCTCTTTGAAGGAGTCGAGTTGATTTATTCAGAACTGCAAATGTTGCTGGTTAATAACGGACTTGTGGAAATAGAAGCTCAGGGGAAAAAGTATGATCCCTATTTTCATGAGGCACTGATGAAAGTAGATAGTTCAGAACCGGAAAATACAATTGTTGAAATTTATCAAAAGGGATATTTGTTGCATGGACATGTTATTCGGCATACAAAAGTGAAAATTAGTAATGGATCTGGAAGTAAAGAAAGTACTCACAAAAAAAAGTGAGTGGGTACTGAAACCTGATTACAATTAACTAGAATATTGGAGGAATATAAAATGGCAAAGGCAGGAGCAACAATTGGTATTGATTTAGGAACGACATTTAGTGCGGTTGCAGTACTTGAAGCGGGTAAAGCGGTTATTATCCCTAACGCGGAAGGTGCACGAACAACTCCATCTATTGTGCATTTGAAAGAGGGGGAAGTAGTGGTTGGACAAGTTGCGCGGAACCAAACTGTGGTGGATCCGAAACATACTATTCGATCTATAAAACGCAAGATGGGTTCAACCGAGAAGGTGGAAATTGATGGAAAACAATATTCTCCTGAACAAATTTCGGCAATGATTTTACAAAAATTAAAGCGGGATGCGGAATCGTATTTGGGTCAAAGTGTAACGAATGCAGTTATTACTGTTCCAGCATATTTTAATGATTCGCAGCGTCAAGCGACTAAAAATGCTGGTGAAATTGCAGGATTGAATGTACTCCGTATTATTAATGAACCTACAGCGGCATCGCTAGCATATGGACTTGAGAAGCAAAGCCACGACCACACTATTTTAGTATTTGATTTTGGTGGTGGAACATTTGATGTTTCAATTCTTGAACTAGGCGATGGTGTTTTTGAAGTTAAGTCCACTTCGGGGGACAACTTCCTTGGGGGAGATGATATTGATGAGATTATTATGAAGTGGGTTATGGATAATTTCAAAAAATCAACAGGGATCGCTATTGGTACGGATGCTACGGCGGTTCAACGACTCAAAGAAGCGGCGGAGAAAGCAAAGATTGAACTTTCAACCAAACAAAAGGTAGAAATTAACATTCCGTTTATTACGGCGGATCAACATGGACCAAAGCACATCAAGGAAGAATTAACTCGTGCTAAATTTGAAGAGCTGATTGCAGATATACTACGGCGCCTAGAAGGACCTGTGAAAAATGCTCTTAAAGATGCAAAGATGACCCAAACTGATATTAACAAAGTGATTTTTGTTGGTGGTTCAACTCGTATTCCAGCAGTACAGCAATTAGTGTATAGACTTGCGGGGAAAGAAGGAGATAAATCAGTTAACCCGGATGAAGCAGTTGCAATTGGGGCTGCGATTCAAGCAGGAGTTATTGGTGGAGAGATTAAAGATGTATTACTTCTTGATGTTACTCCGCTTTCACTGGGTATTGAAACTTTAGGAGGAGTATTTACAAAACTAATTGAGAGAAATACAACGATTCCAACTAAAAAATCGCAAATCTTTTCGACAGCTGCGGATAATCAAACGGCAGTAACAATTAGAGTTGGTCAAGGAGAACGTTCGATGTTTGTGGATAGTAAAATTCTAGGCCAATTTGATTTAGTTGGAATCCCGCCGGCACCGCGAGGTGTTCCGCAAGTTGAAGTATCATTTGATATTGATGCAAATGGTATTGTTCATGTCTCAGCCAAAGATCTGGGAACGGGTAAAGAACATAAGATTCAAATATCTGGGTCTGGTGCACTTTCGCGTGCGGAAGTTGAGAAAATGAGAGAAGATGCAAAGCTCCATGAAGCGGAAGATGAACGACTCCGGGCAAAAATTGAAGCGGAAAATAACGCGGATTCTATTGTGTATCAAACTCGAAAAGTACTTGATGAGTATGGTGCGAAGGTAGATGCTGCAGTTAAAACCAAAATAGAAGCTAAACTGAAGGAACTCGAGGAAGCTCGTAAAATGGGAGATACAGCTACTATTACCTCGAAAATTGAAGAAGTAAATAAAGTCGTCCAAGAAATTGGTGCGGCGATTTACGCGCAAAGTGCGGCGGGTCAATCTGGTGCGGGGGAGCAGGCTGGTTCTGGATCTACTGATCATGAACACGGATCTGACAATGTGGTTGATGCAGAGTTTAAGGAGAAAAAACACGAAAAGAAAGACAAGAAAAAATCAGAGTGAGACAATCTGAGTTAATTATTTTTTTTATTTTTATTGGTCAGACTACTGATATGACGACGGGGTACAATCATACTCAAATACAAACATACTCAAATACAAACATACTCAAATACAAACATACTCAAATACAAACATACTC
>CAYJTE010000092.1:0-4498 GCA_964372965.1 uncultured Methanosarcinales archaeon | reverse complement strand
ATTTTTTGATTACATCTTAAATATCCAAGGTGGTGGGCGTTTTTTTAACCTCTTGAAGAGCTCAAAGAACACCAATAATCAAGTATTTCTCTGTCTAATTAAATTAAGTGTAAGGGACTGAAGAACATCCAAGCGAAGTAAAGATTGTACCTCCCCCACTCTACACTCTTTGACATAAGCCTGCATAAGAATGGCCCCTGTTCTAAGATATTGGATCTCACTCGATCTCGTATTAACACCACAATCATACAAAAACTGCTCAACTTCAATAATGGGCTCATACTTCTCAACTCTATACCCTTCTTTTTTTTGTGTAAGGTTACCAAGGAGTGTAATAGTATCAATACACAACCCATTTTCATCCTCAATTTTATAACAATCAGAAACTAAATTCGAAAGAAGAGTATTATGTGGTTTAATCTGAATAGGCTTCAAAATCAATGTCGAATCTAAATTAACTCTTTCAAAGCGCACCATCACTTTTTGATAAAAGTCTGAAATAGAAAAGACATTAACCATCACAACCAAGAACATAACCATGGTATAAATACTATCTCATCACTAAAAAACATATCTCAAAAGCCACACATAGGAGAATCTATTTTAAAAGCCAAGACCCGATACCTTTATATAGGATTAAATGGTGCTAAATATTGTCATTTATCGACGGAAAACATGACAGACGAACAACAAAAAATAAACCCCCCAGCACCAGCCGAACAACTGCAATATGGCGCATCGAGTATTACTGTTTTAGAAGGCTTAGAAGCCGTTCGCAAACGTCCCGGCATGTACATTGGTGATACCAGCAGTCGTGGCCTTCATCACTTAGTCTATGAAATAGTTGATAACTCAATTGATGAAGCACTAGCCGGTCATTGTAGCAAAATAAAAGTTATCATTCACAAAGATAATAGCATCACTGTTATTGATAATGGGCGTGGTATCCCAACAGACATTCATCCAAAACTCGGAATACCAGCTGTTGAAGTAGCCTTAACCAAGCTTCATGCAGGGGGGAAGTTTGATAAAAGTTCATACAAAGTATCCGGTGGACTTCACGGTGTAGGATTATCAGTTGTAAACGCGCTTTCAATTGAGCTTGAAGTTGAAGTAAGGTGTAATGGAAAAGTTCACACTCAAAAATACAGTTGTGGTAAGCCGCAAAATACTCTTACTCTAGTAGGGCCAACAACTGAGCGCGGAACCTCAATACATTTTAAACCAGACTCAGAAATATTTGCTGACACAATATATCACTATGACATTTTAGTAAAAAGACTGCGTGAACTCGCCTTCCTAAACAAAGGAATTGAGATAGACATAACTGACCTACGAGAAGAAAACAAATCTGATCACTTTGTATACCAAGGTGGTATCAAAGAATTCGTCGCCTACGTTGACCAAAATAAAGTCCCACTACATGAAGTAATATACTTCGAAAAGGACAAAGATAACATCGTCTGCGAAATCGCCTTAAGATACAACTCAAGCTATCAAGATAATATCTTTTCCTACGTAAATAACATAAACACTATTGAAGGTGGAACACACCTCTCCGGTTTTAAAACCGCACTGACCAGAATTTTCAATAATCTCATTAAAGATCTCAAATTAAAAGAGAAAGACGAAATCAAAATTTCAGGAGAAGATGTCCTTGAAGGATTAACAGTAGTTATATCCGTAAAAGTCCCAGAACCACTTTTTGAAGGACAAACAAAAACTAAACTTGGCAACTCCGACGTATTTGGAGTTGTCTCATCCCTCACCTACGACCAACTAACAATTTTCTTTGGTGAGCATCCACAAGTATCCAAGATGATAATTGGGAAATGCGTCGATGCTGCAAGAGCTAGAGAAGCAGCTAGAAAAGCGAGAGAATTAACCAGGCGAAAAGGTGCACTCGAAGGTGCAGGACTTCCAGGCAAATTATCTGACTGCTCAAATAGGGATCCAAAACAGTGTGAAGTATTCATCGTAGAAGGAGATTCTGCAGGAGGCTGTTTTTCAGGTGATACAAAAGTAGCGTTAACGGATGGTCGTAATATCAGTTTTGAACAGTTAGTGGATGAACATCAGCAAGTGAAACAAAATTTTTGTTATACCATTTTAGATAACGGTACAATAGGGATACAGAAGATAGAACATCCCCGAATCACCAAAAGAGATACTGAAGTCATCAAGGTCATTCTTGATAACGATGAACAGATAGTATGTACACCAAAACATTTATTCATGCTTAGAGATAAAACATACAAATATGCAATTGAACTTACAAAAGAAGATTCATTAATGCCGCTCCGAAAACAAATTTCACAAAAAGGAAAAAGAATAACCATTGAAGGATATGAATTAGTCTACGACATCACAGAGCGGCGATGGATTTTCACTCATTTATTGGCGGATAAATATAATCTTGAAAATAAAATATATAATAGTTCAGATGGGAAGCACCGTCATCATAAAGATTTCAATAAACTAAATAACAATCCTACTAATCTTTGTCTTCTTAGCAAAGAAGAACATTTTGCATTTCACTCTAAACACCTAAAAGAAACATTACATCGGCCCGATGTTATAGAAAAAGTACGCCAAATACACAAAACAGCCGAATTTAGAGAGAAAATAAGGAAAAAAATGCTATCGATGAAAGAAGAGTTATCAACGCGAGCAAAAATACAGTGGGAAAATGAAGAATACAAAAAGTTTATGGTAGCTAAATTCCTGGAGTTTTATAACACCAATTCAGAGTTTAAGGAAAAGACAGTAGCCAATCTTAAAAAACAGTCTCATCTATATTGGTCAAAAGAGGAGAACAAGCTACAACAATCCAAAAACGTATTAGAATTTTTTAGGAATAATCCACAAAAAAGAGAAAAGTTATCGAAAGAAGCTAAAGAGCAATGGACTGATAAAAAATTACGTGAATGGCATTCTGAAAAAACAAAAGAACAATGGACTAAAGATTTCAGAATAAAACGTAAAGCATCATATGACAAAACCTACTACGAAAGTACTATGAAAGTCCTTCGGAAGTTGTACGATCAAACAAAAGAAGTTAACCGGAGCGAGTTCGAGAGAATAAGAACTGCTAAGCGAAATAATAACATTCTTTCATACAATACTTTCATCGGAAGATTTTTTGCAAGTGACGAAGAAAAACTCATCGAAGCCGTAATGAATTACAATCACAAAATCAAAGAAATAGTCTTCCTAAGAGACAAAATTGATGTATATGATATCGAAGTTCCAGGCACACATAACTTTGCGTTAGCATCAGGAATTTTTGTTCATAATAGCGCAAAACAAGGCCGTAACCGTGAGTTTCAAGCCATATTACCACTACGTGGAAAAATTCTCAACGTTGAAAAAGCCCGAATCCATAAAATGATGGAGAATCGTGAGATTATCGCAATGATAACTGCACTTGGAACCAGCGTAGGCGAAGAATTTAATATAAGAAAGTTACGATATAATAGGGTCGTTATCATGACCGATGCCGATGTTGACGGATCCCACATAATGACTCTACTCCTGACATTCTTCTATAGATACATGAAACCATTAGTTGAAGGTGGACATGTATTTGTCGCCATGCCACCACTATTTCGAGTAGCCAAAGGAAAGCATATTGAGTATGTGTATAGTGAAGCAGAAAAAGATCGAGTTATAGGAACAATGGGTGGATCAGATGGTGTAATGGTCCAACGCTACAAAGGTCTAGGAGAAATGAATCCAAAACAACTATGGGAAACAACTATGGATCCTTCAGTACGAACTCTTCGTATAATCACAACAGAGGATGCTGTAGCAGCAGATCAAATGTTCACCATTCTTATGGGTGATGAAGTAGAACCAAGACGCGCGTTTATAGAAAAACACGCAAAAGACGCAGAACAGCTAGATATATAACCCGCATTTGTTTTTCCACCCCGTCTTTGCAAGACAGGATCACTGTCCTGTCTGCACAGAAAGGAAACGAGAAACCAAAAAACTATTCAAAAAACTATTTTTTTCAAGAGAATCATAGATTTTCTAACCAGAAAACAAGTAGTTTCCCGTTTTCTTGTTTCTGTTCACAAATAGATTTCTTGCTCTATTTCTTGAAACTATCCTTTCTTGTGCCGTAGGGAATAACTGATAGCAACAGAAAGGAAAAAAGAACAAAACAACCGAGTAGCAAAACATATAAAGCCTATTTCTTTAACCAACCATTGGAGAGGATGACAAGAGCTATTACAAACAAACAAAATCTCCTCATTCTAGGAGCTTCAGGTGGCGTTGCCCAAGCATTTCTTCATCACCTCCCCCAACATCGTGAAAAATTTAAAGATATAGTTCTTCTAGATAAAAATCCGAAAGTTAAAAAAAATCCATATTTAGATCATAGTACCTTGCACTACAAGTTCATAAAATTACAGATAACCGAAAGAAATATCCAAACGAAATACACTCACATTTTACAATCAAATAAAATCGATATCGTCCTTGACTTAAC
>CAYJTE010000091.1:1161-4507 GCA_964372965.1 uncultured Methanosarcinales archaeon | reverse complement strand
CAACACAAAACTCCATTGATTCCAAAAATGGTATTTGAAAATACTACACTTACAACTCTATACACTAAATCAAACCCAAAATACTATGAAGAAAAATGTGCAAAAAGTACCACCAAACTAACGACCAGTGGCAAGAATGCTTCTGTATTTTTAAATATACAACCCGGTAACAATACACAAAACGCCATCACCAAAAAAATAATTTTTCACACAAATGCCACCACAAACATGATTTTACTGAAAATAGATGTAGCTGAAAACCAAATACTTAATCTTAATTTTGAACAACGAAAACCAACAAATATCAAAAGTAGTCTATTTTTACATAGTATGATATATCTATCTAAAGGCAGTCATGTAACAGTACATAATAATATAGCCACAACAGATACACAAATCAGCACGAAAACAGGTACACAATTTGTATATGCAAGGACAACCATTAATCTGGCAGGCGCTACCAGTACATATGAAGAATACACAAACATAAGCGCCAAAAATAGATCATACTACGATTTAAAAACCACCGCAGAACTGCACTCATCAAATACAAAAGCCAACATTAACTTAAAAGGTGTAGTGCATGATGCAAGCAAATGTATCACCCAATCAAACATTATAATCGGAAAGGAAGCCGAGCACTCAAGTGGGAAAGAAAAAAGTGAAATCCTCTTAATTGATGAAGAATCCAAAGCAGAAGCAATTCCGCAGCTCATGGTGCATAATGATAACACCTCATGTTCACATGCCGGGTCAATTAGCAGTATAAATAGTGAAAAAATATTCTATTTAAAATCAAAAGGCATTTCAGAAGAAGAAGCAAAAGAACTAATCATTGATGGCTTCTTAAGAAGCGATGAAACAACATAAACAACATGGCAACAAAAAACCAAAAAGCACTGAATCCAGAAAAAATACGTTCAGAGTTTGAACTATTTACCAACCAACCACAACTCGTCTACCTAGATAACGCCAGTACCACACCAAAGCCAAAGCCAGTAGTAAAATCCTTACTACATTATTACGAGCACGCATCTGCCAACATACATCGAGGAATATATCCACTCGCATCTGCCGCCACAGTCCTCTACGAACAATCAAGAAACAAAGTAGCACAGTTTATCCATGCCAAACCACACGAGATAATATTCACAAGTGGCGCAACCATATCACTAAACATCATTGCTCGCCTTCTTGAACCAAAAGTAAAGTCAGGAGATGAAATTGTCCTCACAATCTTAGAACATCACAGCAACCTCGTACCTTGGCAAGAACTTGCGAAACGAACAAAGGCCACACTCAAATACATTCCATTAAACGCAGATAACAGTTTAAATTATCAAGCAGCACAAAAAATAATAACAAAAAAAACAAAAATCATCGCCTTCACCGCTATTTCAAATGTAACTGGAGAACAACTAGACATTAAAAAAATAACTGACCTCGCAAAAAAACACAGTGCATACACAATAATCGATGCAACCCAAGCAGCTATACATGGTATTATAAACGTAACAGAATGGGATTGTGATTTTCTCACATTCTCAGGACACAAAATGTTTGGTCCAACAGGAATTGGAATTTTATATGGAAAAGAGAAAATCTTAGCAGAACTCGAACCAGTCATTTTTGGCGGTGAAATGATTAGAAAAGTAGAAAAAAATTCATCCACTTGGAACGATTTACCATACAAATTCGAGCCTGGAACACCCGCAATAGCTGAAGCAATAGCCCTTAGAGAAGCAATAGAATTCATTCAATCAATTAATCTTGTTGAAGCTCACAACCATTTACAAAAATTATTATCCTACACCAGAAAAGAACTCATAAAACGTAATTGTACCATACTAAGTCCAACAAGTTCAATATCAATAATTTCATTTACACATAAAAATATCCATCCACATGACATCGCTGAGGTAATTGGAAAAAAAGGTATTTGTATACGCGCAGGCCATCATTGTTGCATGCCTCTTCATACAGAGTTAAAAATCTCTGCCAGTGCAAGAATATCACTTTCCTATTATAATACCAGAGGAGACATAGAAAAATTCTTGAGAGCATTTGATGATGCCCAAAATTTATTAAAATAAAATGGACGACGAACTCTACCAAGAACACATCCTGGATCATTATAAAAATCCAAGACGAAAATATATACAAAAAAAACCAACATTCACTAAAAGGGAAAATAACCCGCTTTGTGGTGATGAGATTCAAATAGACCTAACTATAAAAGGCAACAAAATCGCAGATATTTCATTTAGTGGTCACGGGTGTGCCATAAGTCAAGCATCAGCATCCATTTTAACGGAACAATTACAAAATAGATCAGTATCAACCCTAGAAAAAATGTCAGAGCAAGAAATGATAGACTTATTACATATTCCTATTAGCCACGCTCGACTCAAATGTGCACTCCTCGCACTCAGAACCGTCAAATCAATTCAACTAACAACACCAAAAAGTAAAACAAAATATGCGAGGCCCCAATGAAACAAAAACCACAACAGATCCAATCAAAAAAAAACCTCACATTAAAAAGCGTAACCATAACCCGCGACGGAAAAGAAATCATCCAAAACCTAAACCTTCAAGTTGAATCAGGAAAAATAACAATTTTAATGGGTCCAAACGGAGCAGGGAAAAGCACTATCCTGCACGCAATTATGGGACATCCCGCCTACACCACAACCGGCTCCATAAAATTAGATAAAACAGAACTAACCACCCTCACAGCTGATAAACGATCACTTGCCGGGATCTTTCTCTCATTTCAGCACCCAGCCGAAATTACTGGAGTAAAAGTAAGTCATTTCCTGCGAACCATGACCAATAAGCACCGAGAACAAACACAGAAAACACCATACAATGTACTCGAATTCCAAAAAGTACTTGAAGAGAAACTTAAACTTCTAAATCTTCCAACGAACATGTTAAAACGAAACTTAAATCAAGGTTTCTCAGGAGGAGAAAAGAAGCGCCTCGAAATTATCCAACTTATACTTTGCGAGCCACAAATCGCCTTACTTGATGAAACCGACTCCGGGCTTGATATCGACGGCATAAAAAATGTAGCGAACGCCATTAAATTATTACATAAAGTCAAACCAAATATGGGTATTTTACTGGTAACACATAATCCCCAGTTTCTAAAATATATTGAAACAAACAAAATACTCATTTTGAAAGATGGAAAAATAGTACACGAAGGAGATAAAAAATCAATTGCTAAAATCGAAGAAAAAGGTTATACAGGATACTAAAATGCATTAAATAAGATCAAATATACATTAAATAAGATCAAATATACATTAAATAAGATCAAATATACATTAAATAAGAT
>CAYJTE010000091.1:0-1061 GCA_964372965.1 uncultured Methanosarcinales archaeon | reverse complement strand
CAAATTAACCAACAAAATATAAACTACCAAAAGAAACAATAACCATGATCTCCAAAGAACAAATCGAAGTAGTATTAAAAGACGTTAAAGACCCAGAACTAGGTTTAGATGTCTACACCCTCGCCCTCATCTATAACTACGAATCAGATGAAAAAAATAAAGTAAAAATAAAAATGACCTTCACTTCACCATTTTGTCCCTACGGTCCACAACTCATGGAGGAAATCGAAGTAAAACTAAAAGAAATTGGTGCAACAGAAGTTGAAATAGAAATCACTTTTGATCCACCCTGGAAACCCCCAGAAAATCTTAGATCAATGTTAGGATTAGGAGAAGAAGAATAAATCATAATCATTTTTGAATCGGAAGAGCATTAATCCTTTTTTTAATTTCCGAAATAAGTGTCAACCCACTGGATAATATTATACGATCATTTGTTTTTACCAAATCAAGAAGTTTTTCATAGTGGTCAAGAACCGCCAGAGCCACTTCTGGATATTTTTGAAAAATAGTATACTGAGAAGAAAGATCAATAGATAACAACCGTAAAGTAACAGAAAAATCAGAAATACGCTGTGTCAAACCAGCTCCACAATGATTCTGAACAACAGAAAAATACTTCGCAACCATTGTATTGCCAAGAGAATTGAGATTAGAAAATTGTATCTCAAGCGCCTCCTGAGTAGCTTTAAATTGATCCAACTCACGTACAGAGCCAACTAAATTAAAAACCTCTCGTGATTTGATAATATAAGGAGTGATTAAGCTATTCACCGCCGCAATATCTAACAAATTTTGATAAACAGAAACTAAAGATATCGCACTTGTACGGGCCGAGTTCAAACTATAAAAAGCATTTCTAAGAACAGTATCACTACATCCCTCCATCTCCTGAGGAATGTTCAATTCCTCAACCCACCCACAAGCAGGCAGACTAAAAACAGAAGGAGTAGGAAAACGTGGAGTATCAAAAGAAGGTTTAACCTGAGCAGCAGTGGAAATATATGTTGAGACACAACCATACATAGAAATAACCTTTTCCTCAAGAAGAGTACGATTTG
>CAYJTE010000090.1:0-4516 GCA_964372965.1 uncultured Methanosarcinales archaeon | reverse complement strand
CAAGAAGCAACTTTTATAACACCCAAAATAGCTACTAAAAACTTATGGTTAACAAAACTTATGGTTAAACACCAGCACAAAAACACATCAGTAATGGTAAAAGATTTCATCGCTATTTTCGAAAAAATACGAAAAACTACCAACTTAAAAGATCACTACCTCGAAACTATAATCGCTGCATTAATTCTTATAGCAACCGCCTTAATTTCTAAAAAAGGTGAGTTGAATGGCTCGGCGTTATGGGAGTAATCATTACCTTTGAATACCAAGTTCTATCAACATATCTACGCGAACACGCTGAAGCAAGAGTTAAACATAAAGCAGTTGTAAAATCAGGCAACATTCATAGAGAAATCCAAATACTCTACTTTGGAAAAGAAGTAATCTGGTTAATCTATTTTTTGTATTTGGCACCTACTCCGCATTAGCAGGAACAATCATCTTCATAACCTATGGATTTTGGAGAAAAAAATATCGGGAACAAATTCAACTACAAAAAAGAGACATTCTATAAATATAAAATAATGGGATAAAATAGGAGGTCTTACCCAACCAGTCTCCAAACCTTTAAATAACCCCAAACTACACTACACGTTATGGAAAAAACCCCGTTACCAAAACTCACACTCGGATGTGGAGGAATATTTGATTGGGATGGACTCTATGCTGCCATTGTTGATTGGGCCAAGTTAAATAGTTACAAATGGACTGAACTAACATTCAAACACAAAGTACCATCATCTGAGGGAGCAGAAGAAGAAATAGAATGGATCTTAGAAACCAGAGCAACAGAGTATATTAGCTACACCATCCGCATTCTTGTACACACTTGGAATATGATAGATGTAGACGTTGACATTAATGGTAAAAAAAAGAAATTAACCAGCACCAGATTATATATTATCTTTGAACCAACACTTGAGTACGATTGGCAAAACCGCTTCAAAGGATCAAAACTTTTGAAAAAACTGGGTGACTTTTATTTCAAATTGTCAGGAGGAATAAATCACTGGGACACATTATACTATCGAACTTGGAATCTCCATGCTATGATGAAAAAATACTTTGACATGCAAAGTAAGAATCATCATTATAAGAAATACTTGGGGGAGAACTAGCCCACTATTCCTTACCTCTAGTCAAATGCTGATGAAAATTATGATATAATCCCGTAGCAAAATTTCTATCAAAAGACTGAGCATACTGCTCATATTTCCGCCCAAGTTTTGCACACTCACCATTTTGAAAAATTTCAGCAGCCGGAACAACAAAAGGACAAAACGCAACCCAAGAAGGAATACTCACACCACTAACCCGCAACTGCCTCAAATAAGAAAAAGCATCTGAACCCCTGGCAAAATATTCACACGCAATCCGAGGAAAATCAAGAAGCTCACCTATATACAAATGATCCAAAACCGGTTGACGAAACGCCGTATCCAATTTACTTAAATGATCCATATCTTCTGCCATCACAAAATCATGCCAATGTGGAAAACGATCTTCTAATGTTTGTGAATAACAAACCCCGTGCTCCTTAAATAATTGGTTCATCTGTCCACGGACTTTTAACGAACGTTCTGCTGATTGAAACATCAAAGTCCCTCCTCTTTTTACACCCATAGAAACTAAAAGAAGTGGTAAATATTGTTCCACATAAAAAGAAACTCTCTCTAACACTTCTATTTCCACAAATCCTTGATGATTTACAAAAATTTTCATAAATTTTCATCTCCAAAAAAACTCCATACCTCCCTAAAAGCATAGCAACACAACTCCAAAAAATCCATCCAGACAAGACAAAACCAGGTCATATATTAAAATATTACATCCAAAAAAGGAAAATTAAGAAAATTCTCAAATGATTCACCACAATTAGTAGAACGTAAGAAAAATACATGAGAATCAAAGCTTTATAATATCACTTCTTAACTCCATACCAAGTCGCTTGCTCTCTAACTTTCAAACCGTTAAGGGTTATGTGATAAATCCGACCAACTTTAAGATCTTCATTAAGGCAACTTAGCAAACTCTTCGCAGAGTTATCAGCCAAAAATCACCAAAGAAGTTTTTCATCAGAAGAAATGGCTAAACTCTTATCTATGGACAAAAAAGAAAGACAAAATTACTTAGTAGCTAAAGTTGAAAAATTTGGTGGCTCATGGGTTTGCGTAGCACCAGAAGGATGCTCTGGGGATGGTGAAGGAGCATCATTTAATAGAGCAGAAGATATAGAAAGATTCTTAGATTGGTGGAGTTCCTTATAATAAAAATAAAAAAACGTCACACTGTACAAATTGAGGAAATAATTCTCTACTCACTCAATAACTTTTTCCAAAATAACACCACTGCATTGCACCAGCATTGCATGCAAAACACTTCTGACCCTTTTTCAACACCGGTTGATCAAATGGTGCATTCAGAGATTTAATACCACTCTTCTCCTTAAATTTCTCCTCGCATACTTTCCCCCCACACCATGGAACAAAGGCCATCTTCTTATGTCCACAAGCTTTCTCAACCTCAACTGAACTCTCAGCGCGAACAATACTGGACTCAAGCAATTTTTCCGCCCGGCCAAGCATCTCAGATTGCATCAAATCGAGCATTCGAGGAATCTCCGTACCCAACCGACTCAAATCCACCGCTACTTTTGATCCTGTATCACGCCTGACAACTATCGCTTGTTTTTTCTCCACATCCTTTGGACCAATCTCAATACGAAGTGGTATACCTTTCACTTCCCATTCATTATATTTCCAACCGGGTGTATATCCATCCCGATCATCAACATGAAGTGAAACTCCAGCTGCCTTGAGACGCAGTCTCGCTCCCTCAACAGCAGATTTCACTTCAGATGTTCCTTTCTCAAAAAAGAGCGGCACAATAATCACCTGGGTAGCAGCCACCTTCGGAGGTAACACCAATCCCTTATTATCTGAATGCATTAGAATCATCACCCCAATAGAACGAGTAGAAATTCCCCATGAATTCTGATATCCAAACTGTTTTTGCTGCTTGTCATCCACAAACTCAATACCAAATGCCTTCGCAAAATTTTGACCAAGATAATGAGAGGTACAGCCTTGAATTGCTTTCCCATTAGGTAAAAATGCTTCGCATGACAATGTAAAATCTGCACCGGCAAATTTTTCACCTTCGGACTTCATCCCCTTAAGAACGGGAACTGCATACATCTCGCGAAAGACTCTTTCATAGAAACCTAAAATTGTATGCACCTCAGTCTCCGCTTCAGCGCGAGTGGCAAAAACACTATGACCCTCCTGCCACAAAAACTCCCGACTACGCAAAAATGGTGTACAATGCTTAAACTCCCAACGAACAACATTACACCACTGATTCAAACGTAGTGGCAAATCTTTGTGTGATCGAATCCATTTAGCATACGCATCATACATAATTGTTTCAGAAGTAGGACGAACCGCCAGACGTTCACCTAATTTTGTATCCCCCCCAAAATCCACCCACGCAACTTCAGGAGCAAATCCCTCAACATGATCCTTCTCTTTAGTAAGAAGCGACTCAGGAATAAACAGAGGGAAATAACAATTTCGAACACCATCTTCTTTAATTAATCCATCAAAGAACGTCTGAACTTTCTCCCAAATTGCATACGCATTAGGACGTAAAATATAACAACCAGATACAGGACTATACTCAATTAGTTCCGCTTTCTGAATAAGCTGTGTAAACCACTCAGAAAAATCATCCTCTTTTGATGCAGTAAGACCTTTAATGTCTTTACAGTGCCCCAAACCAGAATCTCCTTTTTTATTATTGTTATGGGAGGTAGAAAGAGTCGGCTTTGGAGCAGCAGATTTTGAGGAAGATTGTGTTGATGCTGCAGGCCTTGAAGTGGTTGTCTTTGACATAATGTGGAAAAGATTCATCTTCTTATAAATATTTGGAGTCCAAAAATAAATATGTAAAAAAATAAGAACGACCTATCCCCAGAATAAAGTACGGGGCATTCACTAATTGTTCTATTATATCACATTTTTCTGCGAAGAACCAACCTATTTGACTTATCAATATATTTTTCACTATGCTCAAAATGATGTGCCAAACACGGTGATAGAGGTACTCTTTTCTTCATAATGCCTTGTATGTTTTAAGTGATGGATGAGATCGTTGTATAAAATATGATGTACTTCTTTTTTGGAGTTTTAATCATACGTCATATTGTAATCATACGTCATATTGGATGGTATGGTGGACACTTTGGCTAAAGTACACGCTGTTGCGAGGTATGCGGAACCACAAAAAATCAAAAAATAAGTGTAACAAAACTTACTAAAAGAGAAAAATGAAAGGAAAGAAAAAGTTGATTTTTAGTCAAAAAGTGATGGATGAAAAATAAAAACAGTCTAAAATATATTTCTAAAAAAATAAGTAAAATGAAAAAGTATTTTTGACAATGTGCAAAGTAATTTATACTAGAACTTCTTTTTAAAACTTAAAAAAAGTAAAAAATAAAATACTAAACAACAAAAAA
>CAYJTE010000089.1:0-4566 GCA_964372965.1 uncultured Methanosarcinales archaeon | reverse complement strand
GTTGTTTTGTAATCTGTTGTTTTTGTAATAGTATGGTTTCTCATTGAAATACAAGATGTTGTTCAATTAAAATACAAAAAAAAATATGGTTTCAACAAAGTTGTGCTTCAAAATCTAGTTATTGCCCTTTTCAACGAATTCGAGAAATTCGCGGGTGTAGTGTTCGTCATAAAATCCCTTTTCGGCTAGTTTCATTTCTCCTTTACGTTTCATGTGTTCTACCTCTTTTGTTTGTTTCTTTGTTGAATGTGTTCTTTTTAATTTGCTAACCATGCCCGATCGCTGCTGTCAAAGTTTCTGTATGGTTCACATCCATGTATATGAACGCGGACGGTTTTTGCTTCGTTCACAAATTCAATAAAGTCTTTTCCAAGGCGATGGGCTTGGTCCATCTTCACTAAAATTTCCTCGTCACTGATGTTGAAACCCGCTAATCCAAGTGTCCTTTTTAGGGACATTATATGCTTCCCTCCGTGTTGATGTATCCACGCATGAAGGCTTCTTCCATGGGACCGACTTCGTCGTCTTCGAGTAATTCTTCAAATGTTGCCAAGTTGTAGAAATCGTTTACGTTCGTTAACTCTTCTCTTATATCCCCCTTCTTTGTTTTCATTTTCCCCCCCCTTTCACACCTTGTCTATTATAGCTCACGCGGTTTACAGTAGTCCCCGTTTTAAAATACTTGTAAAGGTGTGTATGGTTTTTCTAATACCTTTGTTTATAAATAAGTTATGTAAAGGCTATATATAGTGTTAAGATATATTCTATAATTGTGTAAATTCCGTAGCATTACTTATAACTATATGGATATTCTGTTTGTTGTGGTTTGTGTCTGAGCTTATTTTAACTTATTTATGATTATCTTTGAACGATAGATTGGATTTATTTTACTTCAGATATTGCTTTTTTATGGTTTAGTACGTTTAGAATGTTTCGTGCGGCTATCTCGGCCATCATTTCACGAGCTTCAAGTGTCCCTGAAGCGATGTGAGGCGTTAAGATAACATTAGGTATTTTTAATAAGGGTGCTGATACTTTTGGTTCGAATTCGTAGACATCGAGTGCGGCTCCAGCTATTGTTTTTGATTTGAGAGCGCTGATGAGAGCTTTTTCATCAATTACGGGTCCTCTTGCTGTGTTAATAAGGATACAAGTTTGTTTCATTTGCGCGAGTTCTTTTGTGCTGATAAGATGATGTGTTGATTTTAGGAGTGGGACATGAAGTGAAATAAAGTCTGATGTTTTTAATAAGGAGAGTTGCGTGGTAAATTTTATTCCGGATTCTTTTTCAAATGCGGTGTGTCGTATGACATCGTTGTATATGACGTTCATGCCGATTCCTTTGGCGCGTATCGCAACCGCTTCTCCAATTCGTCCCAGTCCAATTAATCCAAGAGTTTTTCCTGAGAACTGGGTTCCAAGAAGGAGCATAGGATCCCAATATTGGTACTTTCCTTCTCGTACAAAGGTGTTGGCTTCGATTATTTTTCGTCCGAGGCAAAATAGTAATGCAAAGGTGTGTTCTGCAACCGCGTTTTCGAGTACGCCCGGGGTGTTTGTTACGATGATTCCTTTTGAATTTGCGTGTGAGATGTCGATGTTGTCAAATCCGACGGCGTAGTTGGCGATGATTTTGAGGTTTTTTCCTGCATCTATTATTTCTTTATCGATTTTTTCTGTGAGAAGAGTTACGATGGCATTGCATGTTTTGATTTTTTTGAGGAGCAGGGAACGAGGAATTGGTCCTGGACCCTGGTATATTTCTACCTCAAAATGTTTTTTCAATAGAGTTATGCCGTTTTCGGGAATACGCCGGGTAATGAATACTTTTTGCTTGCATGTCATGGTATTTCAGTTATTTTTGTTGTTGGTACAGTGATATTTGGTCTTATAAATGTTTTTGGGGCGGGAGGTGTTGCAATGTTTTAAGGAATATTTAAAATAAGAAAAAAATCAGTTTGTTTTGTTTCGTATTGAGAAAAATCCACCAATTGCTACTATTAGTATCAGAATGATTGCATAATCTCTGAATTCAGGAATTCCACCACCGGAACTACTTGACGATGAACTACTGCTCGATGAACTACTGCTTGTTACATTAAATCGTTTGAACCATCCGTCAAAACCCGTAGATGATGGAGCGATGGAGTTTCCCCATCCTACTGTATAGATAGATGATGAGTTATACACTAGATCTGTCGCATGATCAGTTGATCCAAACTCTCCATTTCCAGTGTATGTTTTGTTCCAAGTCCAATCTTGTGTTCCATTTGGCCACCATTTAAAAATAGTATAATCTGGTCCAGAACCGGAAAATCCAGCGGTTGAAATGTAACTAGCCACGTAACCTGAGGCGTAGATTGATCCATATTCATCAATTTCAAGACCTAATATCGAGTCTCCAGTGAAGCTTCCTGCACCATGGAATGTTTTATTCCAAGAAGTATTAATTTGTCCACCACTGCCTGCACTGATATATTGTTGAAGGAGCCAATCAGCTGAACTATCACTTGCAACTAAATTTGAGCCGTATCCTCCTACATAAACACGTCTTTCTCTGTCAACTGCAATTGCGAGGGCATAGTCGTTGTCACTTTTTCCGCCATCATAGCTTTTGTTCCAACTGCTGTTTTCTGTTCCGTCTAAGTTAAATCTTTTTACTAGCCAATCTTGTGATGAAGTAGCATTTACTAAATTATTGGCGGAACCAACTACGTAGACAAAATTATCAGGATCAATTGCTATTGCTCTTGCTGCTTCATCGGTGTATTGCTGATTGGAATAAGAATAACTTATATTCCACGAGGTATTTTCAGAGCCGTCTTTATTGAAACGTTTTATCCACCAATCTGTGTGTGTAAGCGTACTAATTAGGCCGTTACCACTTCCCACTACATACAGATTTCCATAACTGTCAAGCGCGGCGGCATAGGGAACTTCGTCAGCCGAATTATTATGTAATATAGTAATATTCCAAGAAGTGTTTTCTGTAGCGTCAGAGTTATATTTTTTGATATGCCATTTGGCGATACCAGTTTGACTATCGTTTGTTGTTGTTCCTACTACAAATACGTTTTTAGAATTGTCTATTACAATATCGTATGCAATATCACTCATGCCGCTGAGTTCGTAGGAAAAAGATAGGTTCCAGCTACTGTTTTCTGTTCCATCTGCGCTATATTTTTTAATCCACCAATCTGGTCCAGATACATTAGTTCCTTGCGATCGTAATCCTGCCCCTGTTCCTGCAATATAAATATTGTTATCCACATCAGTTGTGATGCCATAAAATTGATCTGTACCTCCACTGTTCACTGTCTTATTCCAGCCAGTGGTTATTTCATCACCGTCAGCTGCGAGAACGAGTAGGACTAGGAGTAATGTGATTACTGTTACACTGTATATGAATACTTTTTTTGGAGAATAGTGCTTATGCAGGGTTTTCATCTGTAGACCTCTTTTAATTTGTTGCTACTACTATTAATTCGATACTTTTATTTTGTTGATGTAGTATTTTGATTTATAAATATGTCGGTTTTGTTGGGCTCTGCAGAAAAAGTTCCTTTGAATTGGATGTGTGAATATATTGTAATCTTTTGAGGTCACTTGCAGATTTTTTTGGAGAGTCCCATTTTACTGTTTAGGACTATTTTGTGTTTGGTGTGCGTATTTTAAGAAAATTCTACTTTCCAAAGGTTCGTTTGCGTTTCGCGAATTCTTCGGTTATCTTTTGTAAATCTTCAAAGGTGAACTCTGGCCAGAATTTTTCAATAAAGAACCACTCTGAATACCAACTTTGCCATATGAGGAAATTTGATGTGCGATGGTCGCCACCTGTTCTTATTATTAGGTCTGGTTCTGAGCTCATATACATGTATTTTGAGAGATCTTCTGCGGTTATGCCATTTGTTTGTTGTTGTCGGGTTTGGTTTTGGGTGAGTGTAGTTTTGCTTTTGAAAATGTTATTTACTGCATCTATTATTTCTTCTCGTCCACCATAAGCCATGGCAAATCGTACGAGTAAGCCGGTATTTTCTTTCGTTTTTGTTTCTAATTTGTTCATGATTTCTTGTATTACATCTGAGAATAAGTGCCGTCTTCCAATGAATTGTATCTTGATGTTTTTTTTGGTTAATTGTGATTGGAGGATCTTTTTGAAAAATTCTTTAAAGAGTTCCATAAGATATTCTACTTCACTTTTTTCTCTCTCAAAATTTTGAATTGAAAATGTGTAGAGGGTTAGTTCTGTTATTGCTAATTTTGGGGCCCACTGGGTGATTAATTTTCGCACGTTTTGTGCCCCTTGCCTGTGTCCCAACAGTTTTGTTTTTCCTACTTTTTTTGCGTATCTTCGATTGCCATCAAGAATTATTCCTATGTGGTGAATGGGATTTTCGGTGGGGAACATTTTAGTGATTAATGGTTTTTTGACCTTGCAGATTCGCCGTATTATATACTCCAGCATTCTATTGTCCCAGAATTATTTAAAAAGGTTATGGAGCAGTATTTCCGGTGTGCTATCACGTTTTTAGTTCGCATATAATACCTCACTTTGGTGAGGTTATA
>CAYJTE010000088.1:0-4688 GCA_964372965.1 uncultured Methanosarcinales archaeon | reverse complement strand
TGTTGCTGCTCCAGTTCCTTGCGCCGCCGCTCACGACGATGCAATAACTCTGTGACATGGAACTCTCGGAGCAAACGGATTACAACGTAACGCCTGACCAACCGCCCGCGAACTCCCACAACCAAGCACTCGTGCAATTTCACCATATGTTGTAACTTTTCCGCGAGGAACACGCAAACATATATCATACACACTTTGTTGAAACACCGTAACCATAACGAACCACCTTCAAAATCACCAATACTACTTTTTAAGAACACTCCTAACTCTATCTGAACCATGAACCTTTGCATCAGACCCAACATCATAATATGTTTTCTCAACAACACTCCCCCAAGAATACTCCCCTTTCTCTTCAACCACTTTATGAATTAAAATTTCCTTAGTCAAAACACCCTTACGTAAATGATAATAAACAGAACGTTGCGTAACTGGTGCAAATATCTCATTGTACAACTTAGACAAACGATACCCATGAAGCGGCCCACTAACAGCTAAAATCTCAATCACATTTTGCCGAATTTGAGAACCGTTTGGTCTACCGCGCACCATAGTACTGCAAAAAGCACTCAAATTTAAAACGTTTCCGCTGGTAATATAAACCCTCAACCTATAAACACCTCCACCATGCGCTCAAATCAAAGCAAAACCAACGAAATCAAAGAATTAGCCGGGGAGAGAATAAAAATACTATTCAATGAAGCAGCCAAGAAATTCAAAGTAGAACCAAAACTCTCGCACCGGTACGTCGAACTCGCTCGTAAAATAGCCATGAAAGCCAAAGTACGCATGCCAAGAGTGAACAAACGACAGTATTGTACCCATTGTTACAAATATCTTCAAACTGGCTCCAACGCCACCATCCGAATCCACCGATCAAAAATAATAATCTCATGTCATGAATGTAAAAAATTTACGAGGATCCCACTAAAACAAAAACGAAAGAAAATACTAATGGAAACAAAAGAAAAAAAGAAGAACTAGGATGTAAGAAAAGAATAACATATCAACTTCTCTACTTCTTCTCAAGCAAAATTTTCTTCTCAGCTCGAGCAACAATTCGTCGAATTTTCGAAACAGCATCGAGATTAGCTGAAATCGAATGAATACCCCGCTCAACTAAAAATTCTGCCATCTCAGGTCGCGACCCAGCTTGACCACAAATCGATGTTTTCACATGATACTTATGACAAACAGTGAGAACATGATCAATTTCATGGAGTACTGCCGGATGCATCTCATCAAAGAGTTTCGCGATCTTTGCATTATTACGATCAATACCCAGTGTTAGCTGTGTAAGATCATTCGTTCCAAACGACACAAACGATATTCCTTCACGACAAATATCTTCCATAACCCAACACGCAGCCGGGGTCTCGCACATAATACCAAACTCAATATCTTTACATGGCTCAAGTCCAACCTCTCGCATAACTGCCTTCGCATCCGCAACTTCAGACGCACGAATCACAAACGGAATCATAACGCCCACATTGCGAATACCTTCATCATATAACTCCTTAAAAGCCAAAAACTCCGCTTTAAGCAAATTTTTCTCATCCAAATGCCTACGAATACCATGCCATCCAAGCATTGGATCCGACTCCTTAGGCTCCTTATCCCCACCTGTTAAATTGCGATATTCATCGCTACGCATATCGGACGTTCGAACCCAAATTGATCGAGGATTAAACGCTTGTGCCATCTCACGAATACCCTCTTTCAGAAGTGTTACAAACTCTCTCTCTCGTCCGGAACGCAAATATTCAGCTGGATGAATACCACCATGTGCAATAATAATCTCAGAGCGAACAAGACCAATTCCATCCGCCCCCGTATCGGCTGCAACCTTTGCTCTATATGGTAAATCAAGAACTACTCGAATTTCAGTTGCTGTTATAATAGAATCATCAGACCCACCAGAACCAGATCCACTATATTCTTCATCATGCAAATCATGTGGATCAGCAGGCGCACTAACATCAACTGAGCCTTCATACACAGTACCCGAAAATGCATCAACTGTAATTGTCATACCATCTCGAAGTACATGAGTAGCCGTATTTGTTCCAACAATACAAGGTGTTCCCATTTCTCGTGATACAATAGCTGCATGGCAATTGTACACAAAAAGAGGAGTATAATGTTTGGTGAAGACAATGTAGTTATGATCTTCTTCGCTTGGAGCTTCAATCGTCACATTATAAACATCAATTTCTTCCGTTTCAAGAAGAACGGCAGCACGCTGCATGCGAAGATCTGATGCAGATAGAGTCTCTATCTGTTTAAATATATCAGATGAACAATGACCCTCAAGGTATTTATGAAGCCAGTTAATACCTACAAAACTCTTTTGCTTTCGATACTGGTACAAAGAACCGCGCCAATCTTTAAGAGAAAGAGAATCAAACACCTGTAAATCGAAGAGCTTTCGATCCTGAACTTCTTTTTCGAACGCTCTAATTCTGGTACATTCAGCCGTAATTTTAGCAACATTATCTTTAATAACAAATTTAATTAAGTTTTCTTTAGGGTTGCTTAACTCAGGAAAAGCACTCAACCGTAGACAAGCAATAACCACACTTTGAACTAAAGTAGTATCATTCTTATTGAAATATAACTCAATAGACGCTTTTTGTTTATTATAATATCCATCACCATCAATAAGACCACTTAAAAAACTAACAAGATATTTCTCATCAATAGAACTTACAATCTGAACAAAATTTTGTTTCAAATCCTGCAGAGTTTGAGCCGGAAAAGCTTGAGAGCACTCAAAATTTGCAGCTCTACTCCATTGTGAACCCTGATAATGAACAAGTGCTTCAGGATTGGAATAATTCCGTAATTCAGAACCAAAAAGAGACTTAAAATGGCCAGTGACAGTAGCAATATATCTTTCTTTTTCCGGGGTAATTTTTTGCGAAAACGTAACTCTCATCGGACGGCCGCTTTTCCGCTTGACAATATGTCCATCCGAAAAAACAGAACCACAAAGATACATTAACTTTTGTTGATCAAAAATATCAAGATTAACATCTCTCTCCAACCTAGGAATGTGATCAATAACCAAAAGGTGGCGTAATTGCAAAAGAATATCTTGAAGAGGCAGGGAACGGAGTTGACTTCCCTCTAAAAATGGCATCTTATGATCCGCAGTAATCTTAATAGTATCACTAAGACTATTCTGCGAAAAATGAAGAAACGGTGCAACCTCGAGTGTCTTTGATTTTCGTTTCATAGAACAAATAATAGGGCGCCATATTACCTTTTTAGTTTTAGAATCAACAGAAAGAGTCCTAAGAGCAATATTATGAGCAAGCATATCCCCCACATCTCTCATTTTTATGAACCCCTTATCGGTAAGCAAAGTAGCGTCACCTTCAATGCATGTCATCCCTCCTTCATCAGTAACAATAGCACCTGCCCTTTGCATCGCTGGAACCATATCAGGCATCGTCATAGTGGTTACCATAACATCACCCTTAGTAACCTTTGAAAGTTCAGCTACTCCATTCACCAGTTTAACACAGCCAGTATACACCCCACGACAAGCTACCTCACCTTTAAGGAGTTGTTTGCCGCCAGAAACACGAGCACCTTTCTTCAAACTTGAACCATCACTACTTTTTGGAGTATTTTTAAACGTGGTAACCGCTCGCGTCTGCACAATAAACACTTCTTCATTTTCAACTGCCCACTCAATATCTTGTGGACAACCATAATGTTCTTCAAGTTTGCGACCAAGTCGAGCGAGTTCTTTTATTTGCGCATCATTAATTTTTTGCCGTTCGCACATTGCAGGCTCAATTGAGAGTTTTTCATTATCACCTGTAGACTTGCGAAAAAGACCCACTGTCTGTTTTCGAATTTCTCGAGTATCAATTTCCCGACTCGCTTTATTTACAATATACAAATCAGGATTGACTTCACCCCCTACAATAAGTTCACCAAGACCATAAATAGCTTCAATCACAATATGGCTTGAATCATTTGTCGCAGGATTAATTGTAAACATAATACCTGCTTTATCCGAATTAACCATTTTCTGAACTATTGCGGAAATGAGAACTTTATTATGATCAAAATTATTCTTAACTCTATAATAAATGGCTCGCGCGGTAAAAAGTGACGCCCAACAATCACGAACAGCACTAAGAACCATGCTCTTACCCTTCACATTAAGAAACGTTGCCTGCTGACCCGCAAAAGATGCCGAAGGCAAATCCTCTGCCGTAGCCGATGACCGCACCGCCACAAACACATCAGTACCTGACACAAAATCATTTGCAATTCTCCGATTGGTACCTAAAAGTTCATATCCATTTGCAATCTCCTCAGCCATATCTTCCGGAATTGGAGTTTGAGAAAACAACTGAGCAATTTTAACCGAAACTGCTTGAAGTGCATCATTATTTTCCACATCAAGAGACTTTAAAACATCGGAAATAGCTACATTTAAACCAGTCCTAGTAATATATTCACCATAACACTGCGCACTCACTGCAAACCCATACGGAACTGGAAGCGAAAGCTGCGTCATCTCACCTAAATTAGCCCCCTTCCCACCAGCAACTGAAATAGAATCTTTTGTTAAATCTTTAAACCAAACAACGTATGACATCTAACCCACCTCAAGGAAGGTATAAGTTCATCCTTTTTTAATGTTTCACCATAATAAGTGTAAT
>CAYJTE010000087.1:0-4733 GCA_964372965.1 uncultured Methanosarcinales archaeon | reverse complement strand
TCTAATTTATGGTTTTTCACCAGATCCTATTCCTGAGGTTATAGATCCAGTTGCTAAGTATCCTGGATGTTATGCAAATCAAACACAATTATTATCACTCATTAAAGGATACATTAAAATTGAACGTTTCCCAATTGAGATGTCATGGTATGAAGAAATGTTTGTGTATGTAAGGATACGTGGGAATGAAAGGAGTACGTATTGTGTTAAGGCGCCGATTCGTGGACCACCGTATAATTGTATTTCATATTTGCGTGAGGTTGTAGGGGTCGGCGATTTGCCCAAGACTAATTTATTGGCCGAGGTGTTTGATGTTTTGAGAAGAAGAAGATAACTTCTTAACATAGTTCATGGCGGGTGAATAGACAGTTTTTGTATCTTTGGTTTATGTTGGTGAAATTGTTAAAATCTCATTGTCAAAAAATCGCCTACTATACAAAAACAGAATTTACTGTATTTTTGTGCAAAAAGGAAACGAGAAACCAAAAAACTATTTGATTCAAGAAAAACATAGATTTTCTAACCAGAAAACAAGTAGTTTCCCGTTTTCTTGTTTCTGTTCAGACGGGAATGCACAAAGGGTTATTATTCCCTTTGGCACGCAGGAAGGAAAACTATCCTTCCTTCGAACTATCTTTTATCAGACTATCCTTTGAATATCTTTTATCAGACTATCCTTTGAATATCTTTTATCAGACTATCCTTTGAACTATCTTTTATCAGACTATCCTTTGAACTATCCCAAAGATATTATAACACTCAGAAATGAATGTTGAAATAAATAGGGGTTTACACATTTTTTAGAATCAACGAGGTTACATCAATTCCGTTTGTTTTGTGTAGTATAGTATTTGTTGAAACTACTTTGTCTACTCCAACCTTCTTTAGGAGTTCTAGTGAACCAGGTGCAAATAAGCCATGAACACAAATTGCAGTAATAGATTTTGCTCCTTGGGCGAGTGCTAATTTTGCTGCTTCGGCAACAGTATGTCCTGTTGAGATAATGTCATCAACAATCACGACGTTCTTATCTTTTATTTCGACATTTTTTACTTGTCTTACAGCCACATGATTTGAGCTGAACCTTGTTTTTAGAAGAACCGTGGACTCAACTGCTGCATGTTTGGCGATTACTTCTGCCCACTGGTATGATTCGCCATCTGGACCTATTATGACTGCATTTTTTATGTTCTTTTTTATGTAATCACCAATTAATTGGTTGGCGCTAAGGCATGTTGCTTTGCATGTGAAGACTTCTTTTAGTGACTTGTATCTGTGAAGGTGAGGATCTATGGTGATAATATGATCAACTGCCGTTGAGAGATGTTTTCCCATTATCTTTGATGAGATGGCTTCGCCGGGATGAAAACGTTTATCTTGTCTCATGAAAGCTAAGTATGGCGCTACGAGAATTATTTTCTTTGCTCCTAAATCTTTGGCGGTTTCAGCAGCAAATATGACATCTAACAATGATTGATCGGGATGAGGTTGAAATGATTGAACAATCACGACTGTTTTATTCTTTATGATTGGGATGTAGCGTAAGTATAGATCACCATCTGGAAACGCCGCGATAGTAATTGGTGAGAATAATACTTTTAATTTTTTGGCCAAACTCTTTGCAATATCAGTGGAATTTCCACAACTTGTAATTATCATCACATCACCAGTGTGGTCTATCTATTTGAGTGTTTAAAAGCCTTTTGTTGCACCGTAGGAAATTTTCTACAGAGCTTAAATCACATAAACCTTTATAAGCAGCTGCTCTATAGAACGAAACATGGAAACTCCTGAAAAAATGAGTGAAATTAAGCTTAAGGTGATGGAAGCAGTGCAAGACGATGTTAATAAAGGTATTGTTAAAATTGATTCTAATTTTATTCGAAAAATAGGCTGCGCTCCGGGTGATATTGTAGAGATTAAAGGTGAACGCTTTACTGCAGCTATTGTTGATCGAGCGTATCCAGGTGACATTGGTCTTAATATTATCCGTATGGATGGAAATATTCGGCGTAATGCAAAAACGAGTATTGGAGAGATGGTGAGTGTTAAAAAGGCAGAGGTGAAGCCAGCTAAAAAAGTGATTATTGCTCCAGCAAATAAAGGTGTTATTGTGAAAGCGTCACCGCAATTGTTCAAATATGGATTGCTTGGTAAAGCGCTGATTAAAGGTGATGTAGTTTCGCTTGGACGAGTGCGAAGGAGAATGTCCCAACATGAACAACAAATTTCTGATATATTTTCCATGATGGAAAATCAATTTGCGTCGTTTGGATTTGGGGATATTAAATTTGTGGTTGTTGATACACTGCCGAAAAAGGAAATCCTTATTGTAACTGAAGAGACAGAAGTAGAGTTTAATCCTCATGCAGTTGAGATGAAAGAAGAAGAAGCACTTAACCTGGGGATTAACTATGAAGATATTGGTGGTTTAGAAGAAGAAATTAAAAAAGTTCGGGAGATGGTAGAACTTCCACTAAAACATCCTGAGATTTTTGAGAAATTGGGTATAGAGCCTCCAAAAGGAGTTCTGCTGCATGGTCCTCCGGGAACTGGTAAAACATTGCTTGCAAAAGCGGTTGCAAATGAAACAAATAGTCACTTTATTTTGATTAATGGGCCTGAAGTTATATCAAAATTTTATGGAGAATCCGAAGCTAACTTGCGGAAGAAATTTGAGGAAGCGGAGCAGAACGCGCCATCAATTATATTTTTTGATGAAATTGATGCCATTGCAACTAAACGAGAAGAAACTAAAGGTGATGTTGAGAAACGGGTGGTTGCTCAGTTACTTGGCCTTATGGATGGTATGAAAAACCGAGGTAAGGTAATTGTTATTGCGGCAACTAATATGCCAAACTTGATTGATCCAGCGTTGCGTCGCCCTGGTAGGTTTGATAGGGAGATTGAGATTGGTGTTCCGGATAAAAATGGTAGGCTTGAGATTTTAAAGATCCATACGAGAGATATGCCTCATAAGGGTACTCTTCATGATAACATTTTGCGAACTGCAATTATTGATGAAATCGAAAAAAAGATAATTAGTATTAATTCGCAGGTAAAATCTCGTGGAGAAAAACTTCAAGAGTTTGAAGAGAAAAAAAAGAAAGCAGATGAAAATACCCTTAGACAGATTACGGATTCTCTTCGAAATATCCCTTTTGAAATTGAACATTTTCAAGCTGATCTTATAGAAATTAAGGGGTTTTTTGCTGAGCTAAAAAATTCGCAATCAAAGATAGGAAAAATAGTTGAGGAACTGCGTAGTATTGAGGAGGCTAGATCATGGTATGCCAAACCGCATGATCCGAGAAAAGTTGAGCTTGAAAGTAGGAAAAGTGACTACATCAAAAAATTAGAAAAGTATGAGTTGGTTGTACCTATTCTTGAGCGGGCATCGAAACTGGGAAAAGAAAAGGATCTTCTAGACATTGCCAAAATTACCCACGGTTTTGTGGGGGCGGATCTTAGTTCTCTTACCAAAGAAGCAGCAATGATTGTTCTACGTCGTATTTTACCTGACCTTAAAGTGAAAGGGATTGAAGAAGGGCAACCTATTCCTCCGGAAATTTTAGAAAAGCTTGTTGTTCGGGAACGAGATTTTCTCGATGCACTTAAAGAGGTCAGACCAAGTGCGCTGCGAGAGGTTATGATTGAAATCCCAGATGTGAGTTGGAGTGATGTTGGTGGACTCGATGATACCAAAAACAAACTCAAAGAAGCTGTTGAGTGGCGGCTAAAACAACCAGAAGTGTTCAAGCGCATGGGTATTCGGGCACCACGTGGAGTACTTCTATACGGTCCTCCTGGTACGGGAAAGACAATGCTCGCTAAGGCAGTTGCAAAAGAGTCAGAAGCTAATTTTATTTTGGTGAATGGGCCGTCTCTTCTCAGTAAGTGGGTTGGGGAGTCAGAAAAAGCAGTACGTGAAATATTTCGCAAAGCTCGTCAGACGTCACCCACTATTTTGTTCTTTGATGAGATTGATGCTCTTGTGCCACGGCGTGCGGGGTCTTCTTCAAATGATGGGGGGAGTCGATCAAATGATAAGATAGTAAATCAGATGCTTACAGAAATGGATGGTCTTACAGGACTTACTGATGTAGTGGTTATTGCAGCTACGAATAGACCAGATATTATGGATCCAGCATTGCTTAGACCCGGCAGATTTGATCGTATTATTTATACCCCTGTTCCGGATTTGGAGACAAGGAAGAAAATTTTTCAAGTTCATTTAAACCCTATCCCTGTTGCGTATGAAACATTAGGAGTATCAGATTTACAGGACCACCCTGCTTCATACGAGAAGAAAAGCCGAAAGGGGTTGAAGAGCAAATCGGCACAGGAATCACAGCTGGTGTTAAAAGATGTGAAAGATTCAAAAGATATTTTGACCGATGGTTCAAAGGAGATGAGTAAAGATATCAAAACAGATTTAGTGGATTCTACTCCTGAACAAAAGGAGGCATTCATTTCTTTATTGGCTGAGAAAACGGAAGGCTATGTGGGTGCGGATATTGAAGCGGTTACTCGTGAAGCAGCGATGGTTTCACTGCGTCATAATCTGCATGCAACAAAAGTTACGTGGAGTAATTTTGAGCGTGCACTTGAAACTATTCGAGCATCAGTAGATAAAGATGTTGAGGAAACATATAAAGAACTTGAAACATATTTTGTAACTGCACGAGCAAAACAAATTAAGGAAGAGAAGAGTGGTTACTTTGGCTGATTTT
>CAYJTE010000086.1:0-4746 GCA_964372965.1 uncultured Methanosarcinales archaeon | reverse complement strand
GTGTAATGTTGCGGAGTCGAAGTGGTCTCAATCTCCGCTTCTGGCAGAGATACTGAATCTACCAAAAGTCTTATAATTCCCACATTCCTTCCTCAGTGTATGCAACAGAGGTCTAAACTAACAACGGGCAAATTAACTACTATCATTATTCTAAGCCTAACCCTTCTCATATTAAGCAGTTGTTCAGGAGGAAGCGGAAAAGAACCACAAGACGCACTAAACTCACTAAAAGAAGCCCAGAGTGGAACACAAGGAGTAGAAACAAGAATTGTACCTAATTTTCTTCCAAGCACACTATTTGATAGACAGCAACTATCACTAATGGTCGAAGTAAAAAATAAAGGAGCACACGATGTAGAAGCGCAAGATTGTTTTGTGCACATAACAGGATTTGACCATAACATAATTCCGGGTGGACTTAACGTTCCCAGGTCCTGTGGAGATAATTACGGAACACTCGAAGGAAAAGACATCTACAATCTTGATGGCTCATTCAATCAGCTCGCTATAGAGAGTTCAACTATAGGCCTTCCCTTGGGAGTAAACGAATATTCCCCTAACTTAGTCATCGATACATGTTATCGATACATCACAACTGCAACTGCCACAGTATGTATTGATCCTAAAAATTACAACTTTGAAACCTCTCAGCAATCTTGTAGATCTGGCTCCGTCAGTCTTGGGGGGGGACAAGGCGGACCTGTAGGAGTAGGATACGTTGGAGTCACTATGGCTGGTCAGCGGGCCACCTTCGATATAAACATACAATCTTACGGAACAGGAACAGTTCTCTCAAACGCCGCTGACATCCAAAACTGTGGATTCAATAACTGGAACTTTAACGAATTAAACCATATAATTTATTCAGTCCGCTTTGGAAACGGCCAACCACTCGATTGTAAACCACGAGATGGAACAGTCAGGCTAGCCGGAACCTCAGGAAAAATCATTTGCACCACCGAAGTTCCAAATGGCGCAGCCTATGAAACACCACTAGTTATCGACTTAAGTTATGGATATAAAAATTCTATTACTCAAGGTATACGCATAGTACGAACACCAGAATAAACAACATCATAACGAAAATGAGATTCATAAAAACAGTAAAATACCTCTACCCAGCCGTGCAAAACTTTAAATAGACCATAAACCCATTCTCCTATAATAACGAGTTAGAAACAGGAACAGAAATAACAGCAACAAGACCAAAACAAATTAGCAAATAAGCAAACAAAAAGAGGGATATCATGAAAAAAATATTTATAGCAGTCCTCCTAATATTAAGTCTATTTCTCGTTGCCTGCTCAGGCAATGACACACAGCAAAAAACAGGCGGAGCATTCAGAGGAGGAACAACTGGTTTAGTAGCAACATTCGAACCAATCAGCATTAAAGAAGACGGTGTTTATACTATATTCGATAGCGAAGACTTTCCACTAGACATTATCTTAAAAAACAAAGGTGAAGAAACCCTTAACCCGGGTAAAGTTACTATGAAATTAATTGGACCTGCTCCCCAAGACTTCGAAGGAATAGCCAGTTGGGTTATTCAAAACAAAGAGAACATTGAAAAAATTTCTGAATTTAACCCGGAAGGCGGGGAAGAAGTAATTGGATTTACAGGAAGTAGCCGAGCAAAATACAAAAACAAAGTAACGGGATTCACCGACATCAACTGGAACTTAGAGTACACCTATGATTACAAAACATACTTAATAATAGACGACGTGTGCTTCAAAGGTGACATCACTGATGACAAAGTATGCGATGTCAAAGGAATAAAAACATTCAGTATCTCAGGCGCACCAATAACCGTAACATCAATTAATGAAGAATCAGGTGGAAAAGGAATCGTTGTTCTTCGAATCATAGTAAAAAACGCCGGAACTGGAGATTCTAGTATAACTGGAAAAGACTTCGATACCCGATTTAACCAAATTGGATTCACTGTTGATGAACCCGACAAATGGGAATGTAAATCAGGTGGACGCGCAAACGAAGCACGCCTCGCTGAAGATGGAACAGCTGAAATCCAGTGCCGTCTAAAAACAGCATTAAAAGAAGAAGACCTCTTCTTGCGATCAGTACGACTAACCTTAGATTACAGCTACCGTGAGTTAATACAAGAGAAACTGCGTATCAAAGAGAGCATCAAATAATCTGATAAGCTAAACTCAAAAATTATTTTTTTCTTTTTTTAACCATTTTCACCGCATCTTTAGACCGACTTCAACATCAGAACCTGTCCTAACAAAAAAGGCCCATTTTATAAAAATAAAAACATTCAAAAACCTAAACTATTTACCTTCAAGCAATATAGCACACATTTTCCTTGCCTCCATAACCAAAATAATAGGAGCAGTCGTAACACATTTTGGACTAGGAGCATATCGCATTAAAAATACAATTCAAGACGCTAAAAGACTAAATCGCAGACCGGCGAGATTCTACAGCGACACCATCGCAAATTATAACGTCAGAATTACTGTTTTACAAAAACAACTCATTGGAAAAATGTTCAGAAATCAAAAAGAATCACTATTTTTGCAGCAGAACAGGAAAAAAAGAATATCAAGGAAAAAACGGAATAAAGTTTATTAAAAAAACCACGGGCACCTGATAATTAATTTACATCATAAACCAAATATAAATGGATTCTTAAGAACACTATTTCATAAAATAACAATACCGCGGAAATTAATAACCGTTTCAGAACATCATCACCCCACAAACAAATCAAAACATCTACTCTTCTTCCTTACTCTCTTCCTCATCGACATACCGAGAAACAACAACCTTCTTCTCAAGAATAAATACATCACACAAAAATTCACACACAGCATCTCGCATCAAAACATATCCTTCACCCACAAAATCATGATCAACTCCCCTAAGTACAACCAACCGCGACCCCGCAATTGCATTATGTTGTGCTTGACCTTGAGCCAGTGGAACAACAACATCCAAATCCCCATGAATAATCGCAACCGGACATTTCACTTGTGATATACATTCTATAATATCAAATGAGCGAGCATCTACCACAAAATTCCATTTGACCTTCATTCCTCCCCATTCTGGTGCAAATTGTTTCACACCCAACGCATGCCAATCTGTTAAACCTCCCATCAGCTCCAAATCAAATTCAAAATCACTCACCGCAGCAAGCACGCATAGTGCAGCTACCCTATCACTTTGAGCACAGTACAAATAACCAGTAAGCCCACCTAATGAATGACCAACAATAGCAACTCGCTTCGTTTTTACAAATTCTTGCTGTGACACAAAATCAACCACCGCGCCCAGTGCCGCGACTTGATAAGAAAGTGTCATATCTTCAACTGGAAAATCCGACAACCCGCCATTATGCGAATAAAAATCAAAAAAGAAGCACGAGATACCCTGTGAACACAGCATGGAACAAAGAGCCGCCTTTCCTCGTTCAAACGTACCCCCGCCAAAACCATGCACCACAATAGCGCAAGGATAGCGACCTTCACCAGGAACATAAAAATACCCCCCTATTTTCTTACCTTGAAACTCAAAAAAAACTTTCCGAATAATCATCGAGATGCAACAAGCATCGTAAATGCAAGAAAGCTCTCAAGTTGAATATACTCATCGCTTCCCTCCACCATACGAAACTCAACCTCGCCACATTTGTCAACCAATTCCACTTTTTTACGATCAGCCAAATCCAAACTCCAAATTTCTTTTTGAATTTGCCGAATAACATCAAGACCAGACAAACCATACTCCATCATCACATCCAACAGCTTCTTGCGTGATTCAATAAAACTCCCTTTAACAGCAAGACCTAAAACGTCGCATATTTCCTTCGGCTTTGCAACGGACGCCATCGAATACACTGAATCCGCCGTAACACTCTTTGAAAGAGCACAACAGCTCTGTAAAATATTTTCAAGACGTCGACAATCGCCATCTGACACAATAAAAAGAGCCTCCCGAGCATCATCAGTAATACTAAGAGCCTCTTCCTTCGCGATACGATCAATAACTGTCTTCATATCTGATTCTAACAGCGGTTTAAACCGAAACACTGCGCACCGCGATTGAATGGGATCAATTATCTTCGAAGAATAATTACATGATAAAATAAACCGGCACGTCTTCGTAAAATTCTCCATCGTCCGGCGCAGCGCCTGCTGGGCTTCCCGTGTGAGCGCATCAGATTCATCAAGATAAATAAGTTTGAATGGAACATCACCAATAGCCTTCGTCCGTGCAAAATCCTTGACTTTAACTCGAACAACATCAATACCTCGTTCATCAGATGCATTGAGCTCCAGCGTATTTTGCTGCCAATTCTCGCCAAAAAGTTCACGTGCAATAACCAGTGACAAAGTTGTCTTGCCAACGCCCGCCGGGCCAGAAAACATCAAGTGAGGCATATTACCTGATGTAACAAACGCCGAAATCTTTGCAATGATATCCTTTTGACCCACAATATCTTTAAATGTTTTTGGCCGATATTTCTCAGTCCAAATAGTTGACTCCATAAACCTCCAGCGCCATACTTGTTTTATATAGATTTTGGTATCAAAAAAAAGAATGAACAATTACCACAACGTCATTCCTTGAGCCCACAAAATAACATCATTCCACGAAACACCAAAAACCACAATCAAAATAAGAGAAATAACCAAAATCCAAAACAGAAATTTAAGGAGAAATGGCAAAATCTTAATTATCACCCCAAGTAACACAACCCCAATTAAAATTTCC
>CAYJTE010000085.1:0-4755 GCA_964372965.1 uncultured Methanosarcinales archaeon | reverse complement strand
TGCGATGGCTATTTTTGGTTAGTCGTTTTGTGCTTTAAAAAGGTTATGTAATTGTGATGGGTTGATTTGTTTTGATGTTGGCGCTTATACCAAGTTAGATAGAGATAATTAGGTTGCTTCTTTGCTTTTTTTCTTTAAAAGTGTTATGTAAATTTCGTCAAATGGTTTTTTTTGTTCCATTTCTACCCGATGATGGTTTTCTAAGTGAAGAAGTGGGACGAAGGTAAAGACTTTTTCAAATCTCGTTGCCCGAGGGGGAATTAATTTAGTGAAGGAAATTTTTTCTTTGGGATCTTTTTCTGTGTAATACTCTAATTTATGATAAACGTCACGGATGACTTCCATAATGTCAATTTTTCGAGAGGGCATATTGAATTTGACCGGTCTCATTTTAGCGAGAATTTTCTTTTTGGACTCGAGTGCGTGTTGCAGTGCTTTTACAAGGTCGTGAATGGAGACTTTTCTGTTTCGTGCTTGAGGGTTGCGAGGAATGAGTGGATATTTTTCTTTCGCTTTTGCTTTTCCGTCTAGAGTATTATTGATTGCATCTTCGGCTTCGTCAAGAAACTCGTCTTGTTTGAAAAAACGGTCAAGCCGGGTGATGTCTTTTTCAATTAAGTGAGTGGTTTTTATTTTGAGTAAAATGGCGGCGGCGAGAATCATTTTTCCCGAAATTCTGAGATCATGCTCTTTCATTTCTTTGATTACTTGAATGTATTTTTGAGTGAGAAGAGTGATATTAACATCCCATGGATCCATTTGTTCTGTTTCTACAAGGTTGAACAGGACGGTTTTCCAACCTAGTTCCTCATCTCTTAAGAGCAGGTCAAATATTTCATCTTGCATGTGATTTCTAATTTTTTGTGCTATATAAAGGATGTGGTTCTGTCGGCTCTGTAGAAAATCTCGTTGAGACCGTCAGAAAAACGTGATAGAAAAATATGGGCCAGGCAGGACATTCTTACTAACGTTCAAGACATTATCGCCTTGGGCGCTAATATTCGAACCTGCGACTAACGCCTCACTTAGTGTGGTGTACAATTGGTTATACACATACCATGTAAGGGCGCTGTCATAACCGCTAGACCACTAGCCCATTTGTAAAGTGAGGAATACGGACTGTTTAAAAATGTTTTGGATGCATTCAGGGGTAGGCTGAGATGAGAATATTTAGAATTTTATAAGTTAAAAAAGTTAGAAATGGCAATTTTGCTATTTGAGCCATAAGCTTTTTATACTACTGTTAAGGAAATACTGTGATTATGGATAATGCTTCATCGTTTCGTATTCCGATTTATGCAACTCAAGATATTCGAAGGTTTGACATTCCGTCTGAAGTTCAACCACTGATGATTAAAGTTAACCCCATTAAATATTTTACGGATAGAGGATATGCGTTTCATGCTGATTTGATTAATTATAATGTAGATACCGTTGCATTGGAAAATCTTGTTCAACGAGGATTATTGCAGGCAATTTGCTGGCCACTTGGAAACTTGCCAAAGACGTGGTTGTACCGGTCAAATACTATTTTTGCAAGGGCTACACTTTCTGAACGCGCAGACCAAGTAGTATTTGAATTAAAAAAAGTACGAGAGTATGGGGAACATTTTGTGAATATTACTTCTATTTCGAATGGCATTTTGCAGGCGAAAGCCAGACCTCAAATGATGATGCGTGGTACTAGTCGAGCGCAAGTACATGAAATACCACAACTTACGGTTGAAGAGAAAGCGGAAGTTCTGGCAGGGATTATTTATGCGCGTGAACTGGGGAAATTAGAAGAGGTGGTTAATGTCAAATTCAGGTTTATGCGACCACCACTTTATTTTGATCCTAGTGACTTTCAAGCACGACAAATGATCACTTTACAAGAAATTGAGAATAGTAGAGAAAGAGCGTTTTGAGTAATATTTCATTAAAATTATTAAAATTGAAGATAGTGCAATATCATTGTAAACCACTGCTGCCAAATCCGTGATCCCCCCGGTTTGTTTCATCGAGATTGTCTACTTCTATTATTGGATATTGTTCGACTTTTTGAATGAGCATTTGGGCAATTCTAGTACCAACTTTGATTTTGAATGATTCTGTTCCGAGATTGTATAATATTATTTTTATTTCCCCACGATAATTAGAGTCGATTACACCGCCCATGGTTTTTATTTTATTTTTGGCGGCGATTCCAGAGCGATCCCAAATGAGTCCGGCATGTCCTTGCGGGATGGCAATGGATATTCCGGTTGGAATTAATGCGTGATCTTGCGGTTTGAGTTCATGTTCTTCTACAGCGTAGAAGTCAAGTGCGGCGTCGCCCTCTCGCATGAATTTTGGTACAGTGGCGTAGGGGTGGAGCTTTTTTATTTTCAGATGCATTTTTTCCTCTTTGTTGTTTTAGTATTGAAATTGGTGGTGGTTATTTCATGATAGTTAGGGGGTGAGGATGTAGGATGTTGAGGAGGGAGGATGTTGAGGAGGTGGGATGTTGAGGTTTAGGGGGGAGTATTATTAAATTTGATGGTGATGGTGACATTACAACTCAATTGTGAATAACTCCTATGGTAAAAAATTCTTCTTATAGTAGTAACAGATAGAGAGTAACCTATAAAAAGCCATATATCAGTTTGGATATTATGGTGATAGGGTGAAATTTACGGTTCGTGATATGGATATTGCATCGGGGGGGATTCTTATTGCAATATTAAATGAGAATGATGCGAAACTCCTTGATTTACATAGTGGCGATAGAATTATTGTTCGAGATCATACGCGTGAAGTTACTTGTATTTTAGATGTTGCGAAAAGTCCGAAGTCAGTGCCGTTTGGTGAGATTGGACTTTTTGAGGAGGTCTTGTCACGAATACATGTAAAACAGGGTGATCCCGTTTCCGTTCGATTTACGGGTAAACCTGACTCTGTCGAACATATCCGAGAAAAGCTGCTTGGTAAGGCCCTTTCGTATAAAGAGTTGTATGAAATTGTGGATGATATCTCTAAAGATAGGCTTACGGATATTGAAAAAACATATTTTGTGTCTGGTTGCTATACGCATGGACTATCTAACCGTGAAATAATTGATCTTACTCGTGCGATGGTGGAGACAGGTACAAAACTACATTTTGGTTCTATGGTTCTGGATAAACATTGTATTGGGGGGGTTCCGGGAAATAGGACAACAATGGTGGTTATTCCGATTGTGGCGTCCCTTGGATTTACCATTCCAAAGACATCATCACGTGCGATCACATCGCCTGCAGGTACGGCAGATACGATGGAATGTCTTGCAAGGGTTGATTTGTCTGAGTCTGAAATTAAAAAAGTTGTGAAAAAAACAGGAGCGTGCATAGTGCATGGTGGCGCTATTAGTCTTGCACCAGCAGATGATAAAATTATTGAGGTTGAGCATCCCCTATCTATTGATGCAGAAGGGCAACTTCTGGCGTCAGTTATGGCAAAAAAATATTCTGTGGGTTCCACACATGTGCTTATTGATATTCCAATGGGCCCAAGTACAAAAGCCAAGAATATGAAGGATGCAAAACATTTACAGAAAATGTTTGAGATGATTGGTCGCAAACTGGGTATGATGATCAGGGTGGTTGTTTCTGATGGATCACACCCTATTGGATTTGGTGTTGGTCCACTCCTTGAAGCGCGTGATGTGATGAGTGTTCTGGAAAATAAAGCTGATGCTCCTGCTGATTTGAGGGAGAAGGCTGTTGAGATGGCGGGAACACTGTTGGAGTTGACTGGGCGTTATAAAAAGGGATGGGGGGCACGTGTTGCACGTGAGGCGCTTGAATCGGGGCGTGCACTTGCTAAAATGAACCAAATTATTTCGGCGCAGGGGAAGGTGAAACCAATTCCGCTCTCAAAGTATAGCTATGTTGTGAATGCGGTACGAGCTGGAAAAGTTTATGGTATTGATAATGAAGTGATAGCTAAAATTGCTCGTATTGCGGGATGTCCCAGTGATAAAGTGGCAGGGTTGTATTTACACGCTAATGTAGGGTCGAAGTTGAAGAGAGGTGATCCGTTGTATACGGTCTATTCGCAAACTGAGTTGAAGCTGATGTTGACTAAAGAGTTTACAGCTGCGGGGAAGACAGGGTATTTGATTCGGTGATGGTTATTAGTTAGGGAAGTAAAAGAGGATGGTAAGATATGGTGACATCGAAAAAACCGAAGAATTTATTTGAAGGTAATTTTGATATATTTCAAATATTCGAGTCAGAAATTAAGAAAGCGGAGCAGACTCTTGATGCGCTGGAATCGATTTATCGTTCTAAATTGAAACGATTGGATAGATGGTCCGATAAAATTGCGGAAGTGGGGGGGAGTTGGCGGTTTATCACTGGCTTTTTTGTAGTACTTATCATTTGGGTGTTTGTGAATGGAGTTTGGCTTAGTAACCCGTATGATCCATTTCCGTTTATTTTGTTGAATTTGGGTTTGTCTATGCTTGCTGCTATACAAGCTCCTATTATTCTTATGAGTCAAAATAGAGCGTCACGTCGGGATCAAGCGCGGATGGAAATTGATTTGGAGAAAGATCTACGTGATTTGCAAATTGATCGGAAACAACTTGAGATTTTGATTGAGCTGAAGAAAGAGATTGCAGAATTGAAGAGGAAAGTGAAGTGAGGTTAGTCAGTTTTTTTTCTTTAGAGTCAAAAAAACGCCCACTGCAAGAAATACAGAAACTACTGTATTTAGGAAAATCAGAGATTTTCTGAACAGAAAAAAAGTAGTTTC